>JANNWK010000918.1:0-1982 GCA_031408355.1 Myxococcales bacterium | reverse complement strand
GCCGCGGCGGCGCGGGAGCAGTCGTGCGCAGTCCTGCGGGTGCGCGGTCCCGCGTGAGCGCAGTGCCGCAGGTGCAGTCGTGTGCAGTCCCCGGGGTCCTGCGGGTGCGCGGTGCTGCAGGTGTGCAGTCCCGCGGCGTGCGATCAGTTGCCGGTGGCGCGGTACTGCAGGTGCAGGCGTGTGCTGTGCCGCGCCACGCGAGTGCGGCGTTGCAAGCAGCCGGTTTCGCGTGCGGTTCTGCAGTACTGCGGGTGCATTGCGGTCGGCCCTGGTGCAGGCTGGCGACGTTGTCAGTTTCCATTAGCCATGTTCTTCTGTGTACATAGGGACTGCGGTGCTGCGGTACCGCAGGATCACTTGCCGCGGCCCAAAACGAGGCGGGCTGCGCGTCTGCGGTGCTCGTTCCAAACGAGTCTCGCTGTCCAATTTCCGCGCCCCATGGCGGGCGCAGGCGCTCACCTCCACTGCGGTGCGGTGCAGTAGAGGCGGCATTCACCTTGGCCACTCGCCAAGTCCCGGCGGCACAGCTCGGACCGACCTGTTGACGGTCGCGGGCGTTACGCCGGCCCCCCGGCCCCTGGCCTTGCGGCTGAACTCATGGTTCCCTGTGAACTCAGGCACGCCCGAATGATGACGACTCACGAACTGCAGCTCGTACGCATCACCTGGGTGGACGGGGACCGTGCCTTTTCAGGCACCGAGGGTGTTGCTCGGCCCCCAAAGATCGGCGATATCGGCGCCGTCGTGGACGTCCATTCGGAGACCGCGGTCGCGGTCGAATGTGTCGATGCTGACGGCCACACGCTGTGGCTAGCGGACTTCCATTTGGCCGAGATTGAACACGTGCTAGCGGTCGGAGAGTTGTTCGGGGACTTCTTTCCCGAACTCGCGACCATGATCCGGGCCGCCGGTCACGTTCACTTGATCGAAGAACTTCGTCGGGCTCCCGTGGTTTCGCGGTGCAATTGTGGCGATGCGGACTGTGCCCATTTCTACACGTCTGCGAGGCCAAGGGCGAGAGACCGCTCGCATGAGAACATCATGCTTCCGTCTCAATCCGGCATGGTGATTCTCGACGTAGTTGAAGGGAAGGTCGTTGCCGTCGAGGTGCTCGAGAGGCCCGACGTGAAGCAGGTGCTGGATGGCTACCTGCCGGTGACCGTGCCAGGCGCGCCCTGACAAGCTATTTGGGGGCGACGCAGGCAGACCATGACCCGAGACGACTTCTACCGTGGCAAGAGCCTAAGGCTTCGGCCCCGCGCGAGCAGCAAGCCAAGGCCTTCTAGTGCGCGTCGAGTGGTGGCTGGACAGTTCGCGCCTTCCGGACAGGGTTGTGTGGGCACGTCTGCGAGTCTTCGATGACCGGGCAACGGACGTTTGCTTCGAAGGAAGTGCCGACCTCTTCGCGTTCAAGAACGAGCAGTACGCTGAGTACTTCTTGGCCGAGGACGAATACATATGCCTGTCGAAACTCGATTCTGACGACGAGGTGGAGTACGCGATCTCACTCGCCGAAATCGTTCCGCCCACCCCGTGGACCGCAGAGGCTTGCCGGTCGATTTGGCAGAGCGCCTGCAGATCCACTGCGTCAGGACCCGGATGCGGCCCAACGCCTTCGTGGAGCGGGCGCTTCAGGCAGCGCTCGAAGCGGCTGAAGGGTAGGGCGAATCAGATGGCGGGCTCGATGGGGACTGTGCTGGCTACCGTTTCAAGTCCGCTACGCCGCCCTCCGGTATTCGTGATGCAGACCGCCGAGCACCGGCAGCGCGATCACCGTCCCCGCCCTCTTGTACGACGTGCCCTCCGGCACGCGCTGCGCGAGCCCCTGATGCGGGCGCGATGCGTTGTAGTATTGGACGTACTCGGCCAGTCGAGCACGCATCTGCTCCTCGGAGATGATGAACACGTGATCCAAGCACTCTCGACGCACGCTCCCGAGCAAGCGCTCGCAAAACGCGTTCGCCTTCGGCGCGCGCACCGGC
>JANNWK010000917.1:0-1698 GCA_031408355.1 Myxococcales bacterium | reverse complement strand
CCAAGCTCTGAAATAGCGCGGGTACCTCGCGCGCCATCGCGCTCTGCAGGCTCGCTTTGTAGCTGGGAAAGAGGCCCGGATCTTTGGCGCGGCTGCCCACGATGGCGAGCCGGAACAGCTCGCTGGCGAAGTTCCCGATCGATTCACGACCTCGGCTGGCTGACAGCAGTCGCAGCGCCTGACTGCGGATCCCTTCGGGTGTCGCGAGCGCGTCCTTTTCAGCCGCGTCCAGCAGGGCCGCGTCGGGAGTGGTGTTGGTGAGAAAGTACGAAAGGCTCGAGGCCAGCTCGTGACTGGTGAAACGCCACCACTTTGCCGTCGGATCCGGCTGGCCACGCTCGGCGCGGTACAGGAAGTAGGGCGATAGCAGGAGCGCGTTGGCAGCGTGGCGTAGTCCCTGCTGGGCATCGGCCAGGGTCATAGCGACGCTTTCGGCCAGCGCGCCTATGCGCTGGACCTGCTCAGGCGTCAGCGGCCTTCGCCAAGCGAGCCTGCCGAACCGCGTAGCGAAGCTATCAAAGCAAGCGCGATCGTTCAGGCCCGCAGGCTCGCAGCCGACCAGTGCCTGGCGCCGCGCTTCATCGGCAAAGACCTGCGCGGTCGCAGCCTCAATCGCGAGCTGGTACTTCTCCACTCCGTTGAGCGAGATGGACACGCGCGCGCTGCCCACCTTCGCGAAGCCATCGAGCCAGGTGTCCGGTTCAAGATCGCCGATCGTTACCTCCCCGAGCAAATCGCGCAGCGAGTTACGGAACTCTGAGTCGGTCAAGCGCTTGAACGAGCGCTCCGCTGGCGCAAATTGCACGGTCGCGGCGGCGCCACTGGCGCCGGAAGCCTGGCCACCGGTACCCGGCGCGCCCCCAGCCCCGAGCGGGCCTCGGCCACCGGCCATTTCGCCCTGGCAGGCGCAGGTCAGGAGGGCTGCCGCGGCCAGCAGGCAGTGAGTCGCGGGACCTGATCGACGAGGGACGGGACGTCTCGACATCGAGCATGAGTAGCTTGGGGGGGGAAAATCGGATCAGCTCCCCGTGGAGCGTTGCCGGTCTCGTGCAGATCCTTCAGGATGGGCGCAGCCTGTGCTGACCCAATGCGCGCCTTGAAACGACCGGCGATGGCTCGGCTGCTGGTAAACGCGGCGTTGCTGCTGTGCGCGGGCTGCGGTGATAACGACATTCGGGCGATCGAGAAGCTTGGACCAGCGCCGCCCTCTGAGTTGCCTGAGCTGCCGCCCGCGGTGCTGCCGGAGCCAGTCCTTCCCCTGGAGCGCGGCAGGGTGCAGGTGCGGGACGGCAACCTCTTGACGGACAAAGGCACTCGACTGCGGGGCGTGACAGTCGGCATCGACCATTCGCCTGATTTCCCGTTCGACCAGGCCCTGTTCGACGAACTGGCCGGCACGGCTGGCCTCAACGCCCTGCACGTCTACCTCGAGAACTACCGACTTCCGACAGGCGCCCGCGTTGCCCAGGCCGACAGGCTGGTGGAGTTTACCGCGCTCGCCGGTATGTATTTGGTGATCGGCATCGGCGGTGGTGACGCCGGGGGAAGCTTCGATCTGGCGAACCTGCGCGCCTTCTGGGGCTTCTACGCGCCCCGCTACGGCCACCGCACGCACGTGCTGTTCGAGGTGCACAACATCCCCGAGCCCGGCTGCGACACTCCGCGGATGCCCGAAACGCTCGCGATGCAGCTCGAAGC
>JANNWK010000916.1:0-13700 GCA_031408355.1 Myxococcales bacterium | reverse complement strand
CGGTAGGCGTGACCCGTCTTCCTGGTCGACAAGCGGCGTCGCCGCGCAATGCTTGCGCGAGCCCCGGCAGCAGGTGCGCGGTCTCCAGCTCGCGATCGAACCGCCGAGCTGAGCGAGTTTCCATCGCGCAAGCGCCAGCCGCCGCACCTCGCGAGACCCTCCTACGCGCGCTTCAGAGCGGTAACTTCGATCTCAATCTTCATGCGCGGGTCCGCCAGGCCGGCCGAGATCATCGTTGCCGCTGGGCGCACCGCGCCGAAGCGCCTCCGCAGCGCGGGCCAGCACTGTGGAAACTCGGCGCTGTTTGGCAAAATGTACGTCACTCGGACGACGTCTTGAAGACTTGCGCTTGCCTCATGCAACGCAGCCTCAATGTTCCTCAGACACTGCTCTGTTTGCTGCAGGAGATCGTCTGCAATAGACATCGTGCTGTAGTCGAAGCCCGTCGTGCCTGAGACAAAAACCCAGTCACCGGCCACGACAGCCCGCGAGTAGCCAATCTGCTCTTCAAAGGTGGAGCCTGAACTGATGAGCCTTCGGGGCATCTGCTCGTTGCCTGCTCGTCACGCGCTCGGTGCGAGGTGCGCGCGGATCGCCAGGGCCAGGGCGTCATCGGTCAGGGACTTCTGCACGAAGCCCCCCGCCCCGCAGGCCTGCGCAATCCGTGCAAGCTCTGGCTCGGGGCGCCCCGAATAGAGCAGGATCTTACAGTCGTGAAGGCGGTGCTTCAGCAGAATGGTCACCGCTTTGTCGCCGTCGATGGCGGGCATCCCGAGGTCCATCAGTACGACGTCGGGCCTTTCCCGAATCACAACGCTGCTCATGCCAAGCGGACTATCAAGCTCGACCACGTCGAAGCCGCGGCGCTCAAGCGACTCACGCACGACCGCGCGACATACGGCGTCGTCGTCAACGATGAGCAGTTTCGTTGCCTTCAAAGTTGCTTCTCTCCGAGCCCGCAGCGCTGACGTCATCTAGAGCTATCCCATCGCTCTCGGCTCCTTCGCACAGGCTCCGGCGGTGCGGAAGGGCCCGGGACCGAAATTCGGCCCCGGGGTCTCGGCTCCGCCCCTCTTCTTGGCCGACTCCGCGCTTTGACGGGAAAATCAGCTGACGCTGGATGAGCCTGGGTCTCTTCGGCGCGGGTTCGAACTGCGCCGTGCATCTTGTCCAAATACCGCGAGGATTCACAAATGACCGAACGGCCGCTCGATTCTAATGATCCGTATTTATTATGTATTTTATGACCTACCGGGACACAAACCGGGGATTAAAAATCTAGTATTGTGGTAACCGGCGCGACCCATTAAAGTGTCACTGCAACCTGGTTCCAACCGCGCTGTTGCTAAACGAACGACCTGAGGAGAGCGACCCTTGCCGATCGAAGTCCCTAGCGTGCGAATCCTGATCGTGGACGATGACAAAGCGATCTGCGACTACATGCAGACGCTGCTCGAGAAGGACGGCTTCGTCGTAAAGACGTTGAGCGATCCCACGCTCGTCGAAGATGAAGTCCGGCAGGGGGAATATCACGTCCTCATCCTGGACCTCATGATGCCGAAACTTGACGGTATCGAGGTGTTGAAGCGCATCCGCGCTGTGGACAGCGACATTGCCGTGGTGATTTTCACAGCTCATCCGAACCTGGATTCGGCCGTCGCGTCGCTGAAGCTCGACGCGGTGGACTACATCAAGAAGCCGTTCAACGTGGACGAATTCCGGGACGTGCTCGCACGCGTGATGAAGAAGAAGGGGCTGGCTCGCACGCCGGAGGAGCAGCTTCACAAGATCATCGGCGACACGATCCGCACGATGCGAAAGTCAAAGGAACTCACGCTCAAGCAGATGAGCCGCCGCACGGGCCTGAGCATCTCGCTGCTTTCCCAAATCGAGCGGGCTGAGTCGAGCCCCTCCATCTCGAGCCTGTACAAGATAGCCATCGCTCTGGATTCCAAGATCCAGGAGCTCTTCGGCGACAACTAGGCAACCGGGCTCTCGGTCGCTGATTCGGGGCCGCCAAAAACGGATCGGTCCCTGGCCGGCCCATGAGTCGGTACCTTCTGAAGAATCGGGCTGAGCGGCTTGACAGACTGCTCAGCCCGCGCCCATATTCCGCGCCGTTTTGTGCCGCCGAAGTAGCTCAGCTGGTTAGAGCACGCGCTTCATAAGCGCGTTGTCCCCGGTTCAAGTCCGGGCTTCGGCACCCTTAGAAACTGAAAAAGCGCGCCCGAAGTTCTCGATCGCACTGTCGAGCGCGTTGGGCACCTTGAGGAAAGCGGTGCCGATCAGCGCGGCTCGGTAGTTTGCGGCGCGCGCGGCACGCAAGTCGTCCCCCGTGTGAAGCCCGCTCTCCGCAACAGCAAGCTTGCCGGGGGGGATCAGACTTCGCAGCTCGTGGTGGAGCTCCAGGGATGTGAGTGGATCGCGACCTGTGCGGTCCACGACGCTGGCGCCCGCGGCTGCCGCCTCGACCGACCCCTCGAACCTGCGGGAGTTGATCCCCCAGATTGTGGCGTTTGAGGGAACGATCGTTCGCAACTCGCCCGGGGCGCTTCCGCCCAGGCCGATCTCGACTAGCGCGCTCATCCCCAGTTCATGCGTCAAGTCCAACAGAGCCTTGAGCTGTGCTGGCTTTTCGGCGTGCAGCGCCGCCATCAAGAGAATGGCGTCAGCGCCGAAGGCGCGGGCCTCGTAGATTTGGTAACTATCGACGATGAAGTCTTTGCGGAGGAGCGGCTTGTCAGGCACCGCGAGGCGGGCCGTCGCAAGCTCCTCAACCGAGCCGCCGAAGTGATCCTGATCCGTCAACACCGAGAGCGCCGCTATCCATGGCGTCGCTCGATAGACTCCGTAGGCGCGAGCGACGTTGGCTGGATCCATCGCTCCGCCGCTTGGCGACCTGCGCTTGTGCTCGGCGATCACGCTGAACGGCTTCGCGAGAAGAGCGGCCTCAAACGGCCTCACGCGCGGCCCATGGGCGGCGGCGCGCTGTTGTTCAGCCTCCGGGCGAAGGCGCTTCCGCTCGGCAAGGCGCGCGTGAGTGGCAGCAAGGATGGTTTTGAAAAGGGGGGACATGCCTAAGCGCCCAGGTAGCGACGGCCATAGCGCCATCGCGGGGAATCATTCTGACCGCGGTGTTGGCACTCTGGCACCAGTATTGCGGCGCGTAGCCGACAGCCGAAAAAAATCAGCTCGCCCCCTCGCCTGGGTCATTTATTACCCCCCACATCGCGGGGGCGATGCCCTCCCCCGGGGCCACTGCCATCGCGACCGACCACCGGGTTCATCGCATCCCAACTGACACGAAACGCCGCCGGAGCCCCAAGCCCGACCGGGAGCCTGCCGAAGCCTGTGGCTCCCCGCACCAGCGAGAGCACGTTTTGATCGTAGTCGGCGATGCCGCTCGGACGAACGATACGCACCTGAATCGGGCTACCATCCGCGCGTAGCGTCATCTCGAAGATCACGTGGCCGCCGCGCCCCTGCTCGACCGCCCAATCCGGAAAGGCCTTCTCCAAGAGCTTGGCGAGCTTCGCGGTCATCGCCCGTGAGTAGCCGGCGAAACCGGGCTCGTCGGAAAAATCCCGGCCGTAGCCTGAGCCGCTCGGGGAAGAGCGCGAGCCCGCGCCGAGCAAACCGCGCGCTCCAGGAGTAGCGTCGCTCGGCTCCCCGCCGACACCTGGACCAGCCTCGCCGCCGGCCGTGCTGGCGTGGAGCAGCGAACTCAGGCGCGCGGCGACCTCCTGCGAAGAGTCGAGCGTGTCGTTCGGACGCCCGCGAGTTTGAGTCGGAACGGCCGGTCGCGCCGCCGTGACCAAAGGACGAGCGAAGAGAACTCGCGCTGCAGCCTGAAACGCGGGGACGCTACGGCCGTCGGCGACCCCCTGCCCCTGCCGGCGGCCCTCAGACCCCGGAACACTGCCGCCGACGGCAGCATCCGCCGCGGCGCCAATGACCGTAGCGCCGTGCCCACCGAGCCGGGAGCCTAGGGTCGAGGCCGTCTCACCCTCAAGCATTCCACGCGACGGATCCGTCGCTGAAGCAGCGCGGCGTGCGCGGATCTGACCCGAGCCGGTGGCCAGGAACGTCAGTGACATTGGCGTTGGCGTGGCACGGCGGTCGTCCCGGCTGGCGCGTTCGAAGGCCGACCGCAAGCGCTGGACCTGGCTCCGCTCCCTTGCCGTCGCAGGCTCCCGCTCAAGCGCGATCGGATCGATCGAGCTTACAAGATTCGTGGCCTGATGCTGCGATGACCGCTCTCCCCCACGTCCCGCGCGATGCAGATCCGGTCGCGGCCGCAAGCGACCCCCCGCGTGAGCTTCAAGCGGCGGGGCGAGCGCTGTCGACTCCTGGCTGGTTGGTCCCGTCGCGGCCATCTCTGGCAACGCGAAGTCAGGCTCGACGCTCACGATCAGGGCAGCCGCCGGGACTGCCCCCGAGGGCTTCGCCTCGTGCCCCAAGCTCCGTGCCAGGAGCCACGCGCCGAACGCCAGCGATCCGGCGTGCAAGACCACCGAACCCAAGGCGAAGCCCGGGCCACGTAGGTACCCTGCGCCAAGGAAACGCCTGCTAGCGGAGTCGGTCACGGGAAGGACTCGAGCCGCGCGGCCCGACCATGGGGCAAACGGCGGCGAGACGGGTCAGTTTAGCACTGTCGAAACGCCGAGCCTGCGGTGGGCGTTTTCGCTCGTCGAATGCGCCAACTGTTCCAGCGATACGCCGCGCAAGCCTGCCACGAACCGCGCCGTGTGCAGGACGTAGGCGGGCTCACAGCGCTTCCCCCGCAGCGGTACGGGGGCCAGGTAGGGGCTATCGGTTTCGACCAGGATGCGCTCGGCGGGAGCCCAGGCCGCCACCTCCTGGATCTCGACGGCACGCTTGAACGTGACGATCCCCGAGAAGGACAAATCAAAATCGAGGTCGAGCGCGCGCCGGGCGAAGGCCCTATCCTCGCTGAAGCAATGGATCACGCCCCCCACGTCGGAGGCGTGCTCCTCCTCCAGGATCGCTAGCGTCTCGCTGGCCGCGCTGCGTGTGTGGATAACCAGGGGCTTCTTTTGCTCGCGCGCCAGCTGGATGAAGCGACGAAACACCTCAACCTGGCGCGCACGTGGCGAGTGTTCGTAGTGGAAGTCCAGGCCCACCTCGCCGATGGCCACGACGCGCGGTTCGCCAATGCAGCGCAGCAACTCCGTCTCGAGTGGAGCATCGAACGAGCCGGCGTCGTGGGGGTGAACGCCGACCGTGGCCCAGACGTCAGCGCGCCTCTGCGCCAGCGCTACCACGCCACGCGTTTGCTCGATGCTGCCAACTCCAATGCAAACGAAGCCGGTCACTCCGGCGCTGCGGGCGCGAACCAGCGCTTCGTCGGCCCCTTCTGGGAAGTTGTCGGCATCAAGATGACAGTGCGTGTCGATCAACATGGCGGAACTCAGGGAGCACGGGAGCCTAGCGCATGGCGGACGGCCAGCACCAGCGAGCCCACCAGCAATATGCCGACCAAGCTGGCAAGCTCCGCAAGCTCGGCGGCCTGCGCCAGGACCAGGAGCGCGAGCAGCGTGAACGGCGCCAGGAACTGATCGAGCCGTCCAAGGCCTCGCTCGCGACGGGCCGCCAGGCGAAACAAGGACAGCGCGCTGATGGCGTACTGGCTGAGCACCGCCAGGCTTGAAAGCACAAACAGGCCGCTCAGGCTCGCGCTAGCCCCGCAAACGCTGACCGCAGTGGTCGTGATCAGCAGCGCACGTAAGGGCACACCCCGCCGCTCCTCTGCGAGCCACCCGCCGAGCAGCGCCGGCGTTCCCAGCGTCGAGAGGTAACGTGGGCTCATGACGAACATGCCGAAGGCGATGCCGAGCGCAGAAAGGTTCGTGCCGGCGGCGAATAGCCCCCGCAGTCTCCCGCCCGAGTACAGGCTGCCGGCTTCGACGATGGGCGCCTGCGAGGCGGCGAGCTGCGGCAGCGCCCGCACGCACGCAAGCTGCAGGAGCACGTACAACGCTGCAGCGAGAAGCAGCGAGAGCAGCGTGGCGCGGAGCACGCTGCTCTGACCGCGTCGCGCCTCCCCGGAGGGCACCGGCACGATCTCGAAGCCTTGCAGCGGAAAGACCGCTATGAGCGCCGCGCGCCCGAGCTCGGCGCCGCCCAGCCGGAAGGCCTCCCCCTCCGGGCTGACAGCCAGCGGCGGCGAAGCCCACGCCAGGGCCAATAGCACCAGCAGCGGCAGCAACTTGAGCACGGTGAGTGCCGACCAGACCCAAGCACTGAGCCGGAGCCCCAGCAGCGCCACGCCACAAAAGACCCCCGAGGCCAGCAGCTGAAACAGGCTGCGCTCGCCGGCCGAGGTCAGGCCAAGCTCGGGCGCCAGGTATTGGCCGAGTCCGCTCACCACGGCCGCCGTGCTGAGCACTGCCGACGCGTAGGCGACGAAACCCACCCCGAACGCGAAGCGCTCGCCAAAGGCTGCCCTGGCCCAAACGAAGGGGCCACCGTCCTCCGGGTAGGCGCCACCCAGGCGACCGTAGACCCAGGCGACCGGCAGGAGCAGGACTGCGGTCGCCAGAAAGACCAGTGCCGAAGCCGCCCCCGGCACCAGCCGAGCCAGCTCGCTCGGTGCGAAGAAGATACCAACCCCGACGATGCCGTTGATACCAAGCGACAGCAGCGACCAAAACCCCAGCACCCGGCCGCCTGCCGACCCAGGCTCGACGGCGCCGGTGCTCACGAGAGCAGAGCCTGAAACCGTTCTCGCACCAGGGCAACCGCTGCGTCCGAGGCCGATCGGTTCTCGTAGCCGAACCGCGTCTTGAGCTGAAGGACCGCCTGCTCAGCGGCTGAGCGCCGGGCAGCGTCCAAACCTGACCCCTCTTCGCGCAGCAGCAGTACGACATCCCGACAGAGCTTGGCGACCAACCCGCGACGCTCTGCGAACACCGACTCGCGCAGGCGTCGTCGCTGGGCCGCAAAGATCCTAGCGTGATCGATCGGGTCATTGGGATGGTCGATCACCCAGGCCGCGATCGTGTTGATCAGTCCATGCCGGACGTCCTCCGCTTTGTCGGGCGCGCCGAGCAGCGTTTCGACCTCACGCATCAGGCGTTCGTCGGGCTCTTCATACTGCCCGGTTAGCTGGTTTCGCAGCTTCTCCTGCTTGGTCCAGAAGCTAACGTGGGTGACGTAGCGCTCAAACAGCTCCGCGTACCGCGTCTCGTCGACGAGACCGCTAGCTTGACGCAACTCGTCCTCGAGGGAGTCGAGGAGCCGCTCGCGCAGCGCCTTCCGGAAGGCCAGGTGATCGTGGTAGCCGCCCGGCAGCCCCTCTTCCTGGAGGAAGGAGTACTCGCTACCGAGCTCGCACAAGGCGTCGAGCTCCTCCAGCACGGCGAACGGCGACAAGCAGTCGTAGTGGGGGCTTTGGGCGGCATCGAGCAGTACGGTCCGCATCTCGCGGGGACTGGCTCCCACGCTACCTTCGTAGATGGGATAAGCGTCGCTCTCTCGGTACAGCTGGGGGATCACGGAGCGCAGGAGCTTCTGAGACTCTTCGTCCAGTCGCTGAGGCGCCACCCCATGCGCGTAAAGGTCAAGCTTCTCTTCAGCCGTTAGCTCCGAAACCAGATCGCGTGCCGCGCCCTCATAGCGCTCGGCCATCGGCTTGCGCATCCGCGTCAAGACCGCAAACATCGCCGCCATTCTGGTGGCATGAGGCGCGACGTGACGCCGCACCTGAGGGGCAATCTGAGCATCATAGATGTGCTGTTCATCCACCCAGCTCAGCAAGTACGGCGCCCGAATCAGCTCAAGCCGCCCCCGGAAACTCCCAAACTCTGGATGCTCACGAAAGGCCGAGAGGTGAAGCTCATTGCCGCTGGCGAGCATCACGCAATTGACCTGCACGTTCTGCGAGCGCAGCGGCACCTCACCCGTCTCGGCCGTGATCTGCAGGTACTTGAAGGCGTCGAGCGGACGCTTGAGCAAGTCCGAAAACTCGAGCAAGCCGCCAGCCGCGTCGATCAGCTCGCCAAAAGCCTCGAACAGCGTGACCGACGCGAGCGATGACGGCAGCGTGCCCAAGTTATGATCTGCGGTGACTTGGCGCTCGCCCGCATCGACAGAAAGCTGGGGGCCCAACGTCACTGCGCCGACTCGGTAGCGTCGCGAAACGAAGTAGCGCTCTACTTGAACGTGGCGCAGGACCTCCGTGAGCGAACCGTCGTAACTTGAGAGCAATGCTTCGTAGACGAGCCGGCTCTTGTGCGAAAGGCTGCCTCGCAACACCCAGGCAGGCGGCGGCTCGGTTGTCCCGGCCTCCGAATACAGGCGAGCCACCAGATCGTGGCGCGCCTCCGGAGGCAACAGAAACAGCGGGTGGTCGCGCACCTCCATAAAAAGGCGCGAATCTGTCTGTTCCTCGGTGAGGTGCGCGTAGCTCTCGCTATCCTTGTGGGCGTCGCTGGTCCCACCGAAACCGATAGCCCCGCGCAGGGTTCGCTCACTGGGGAAGACCCAATGAAAGCGATACAGCGCGCCCTCGGGTTCGGTCGAATAGTGCTCTAGCGCGCGCATCATGCACGCGGCCACGGTACTCTTGGCGGACCCGTTGGGTCCGTGCAGCAGCAGGACGCGATTCGGTCGGCCCTCACGCACGAAGTTATTTAAAGCGCGGTAGATCTCGAGCTGCAAGGCCTCTTGCCCGACCAGCGCATCCCTACCGCGTTCCTGCTCATCGACGAAGGGCAGATCGAACAGGCGGAAACGGGGCATCGAGCCCCAGGGCCGCTCGGAGGTTACTCGCCCGAAATGATCGAACATGTCGCGCACGTAGCGCGCGGCATCGCGCGAGTGCCGCACCGGATCGCCAGCGAAGAGCGCCAGGTACTCTCGAAACGACAGCAATCGTCGCTCATCCTTGAACGACCGCTCAACCTGCTCCGCGATGCGGGCCAGGTCCTCCAGAATCCGATCGGCGCCCATGTCCAATCAGGGTAGCCGTCAGTCCACGCTCACGTCGAGAGCCAGATCGCGCTTCTCCATCAGGCACTTGTCGTCTGTGCACACCGAAAACGCGAATTGCCCGGCAACCGTGAACTTTCCGGCGCGCTCCGCTGTAAAGCCGACCGGCAGCGTCGCCCGCTGGGCCTCTAGCTTCACTCTGTCCTTGCCGAGCGTCAGGCTCTCGTACTTCAGGCCCGCGGTTTCCTTCAGCTTCAGCTTGATCGGGTACTTGTCGTTCACGTGGAACGGCGCCTTGGCGACCAACACCAGCTCAACATCCCCCGGTTGCCCGGCCTTCAAGCCCGCCTTGGCCACCAGCGAGAGCTCGAAACTTGGGTCGTCCACCCTCGCCGCGGCCACGCTCGCTGTGGAAGGCTCCGCTGTGGGGCCTTGCGCAGCAGAAGCCTCGTGCTTCCCAGCTGGAGGCGCGGCGTTGGTCGCCGTCGCATTCGACGCCGACCGAGGCGCCTCTGCCGCCGGCGGCGTTTCCTTGTTGCAGGCGACGGCCAACAGCACACCGGGAAACACCAATCGGAGCGAGACCATGCGCAAGCACTACCACGACAGGTCGGGTCTGGCACGTGGGGCCCCCACCCCATGCGAGTTCAACTCAGAAAAACGACAGCCAGCGCGATCAGTACCCCAAACACGAGCGCCACCCCGCCCACCACCAGAAACAGATAAGTACTGCCACCCCGCTTGGGCAAGCCGAGCGGTATCAGATCCGAAGCGGGACCCGTGCCGCTCGACTGGGACTGCGGCGCCTGCCAGGCGACAGCGCCGGGAGGCGCGGCTGGCAGGTCGAAAGACTCAAGCGCGTCGGACTCGCCGAAAAACGAATCTGCCACGGTGGCCGGCGGGGCCGCGGCGGCTGATTTCATCAACTCCGGCAGCTTCGCGGCGATCCGGGCGCTCAGCTCAGCTTCGCTCACAGTGGCCCACTCTTGATGCGTCCCGCTAAGGCCGTAGGCGGCTCCCACCGCGTCTGCCAGGGCGCCAACCGAACCAATCCGCTGTCCCGCCTGCTTCTTGAGCGCGTGCGTCATCACCCGATCGAGCGTCGGAGGCACCGGGTGTTTGGCGTCCTTGCCTGCCTGACTCGGCGGCTTGGGTTCCTTGGTTAGAATCTCAAGCAGAATGCTGGGGCCATTGACGCCGATGAACGGCACCGAGCCGACAACTGACTCGTAGATAATCGCCGCCAGGGCCCAAACATCGGCGCGATGATCGAGCGTGTCGAGCCCCTGTGCCTGCTCCGGGGCCATGTAGAAGGGCGAACCAATTGTGGTTCCGAGCACGGTCAGCTTCTTGGCGCTCTCGCCCTTATCCTTGACCGAGCCGAAGTCGAGGAGCTTGACGGTGTCGCCTTCCGTCGTTTGACATAGGAACAGGTTGTCCGGCTTCAAGTCACGGTGGACAAGCCTCCTGGAATGCGCGCCATCTAAACCAATGGCAACCTGGCTCAGCATGCGCACCATCCGCCCCGGCGAGATCGTGCCCTCGCGCTTGAGCGTCGCCCGGAGCTCCTCGCCGTACAGGAACTCCATCACCAGCGCGAAGGACCCGTCATTGGTAGGCTGGAAGTCGAGCACCTCCACAATGTGATCGTGCGGGAGCAGACGGCTGACTTCAAACTCCCGCTTGAAGCGCTCGACCGCCACCATGTCGCCGGCCACGTCCGGATGCAGGACCTTGAGCGCGATGTTTCGCCGCATTTGCATGTCGAGCGCTTCGTAAACGCGGCCCATGCCCCCGTCAGCGACGACGCGTCGTACCTGGTAGCGATTGCAGACCAGTTGCCCGATGCGAGCGTCCTGGTCGTCCGCCATCACGGGCACTTGCGTGGCGCTACTCAGCTGAGCGCCGTCCACAGGGCAAAAGCCAGCGTCCGGGGGGTACAAGCGCCCACACAGTGGACAGGCCTTCATCGAGCGCCGTCCTGACGCGCCACGCCGGCACTGCCCCGAGGCCTCACGCTTCGCCTGACTGCGCTTCGTCGGTCGGCACCACCGTGCGGAAGTAAATGATGCGATTGCAGCTGGGACACTGCGCCAACGCCTCCGCACGCTTGAGCTCCTGAAAGAGCATGGGCTGGAGGTGCATGTTACAAGCGCTGCAGATGCCGGTGTACGTGTGGGCCAAGGCCGTCCCGCGCCGACTCCTGATGAGCTCGTAGCGGCGGTACAGCTGAGCCGGGACCGCCTTGACCAAGCCCTCACGGGTAGCCGTCCGCTCGTCGAAGCTGACCTGCGCCACTCCAATCCGCCCCGTGGCTGCCCCTTCAATGTTCTGGAGATCAGCCTCTAGCTCGTCGTGCTCAGCGAGCACGGCCGTGATGTCGTTGCGTGCTTGGTCGATGAGCGCGTCGATCTTCTCGATCTCGAGCTCTCGATCACGTTGGAGCTTGCGCAGCTCCTCAAGCTCGCGCTGGACAGCGTTGGCCTCTCGCTCAGTGCGGCAGCGAGGCAGCTTTTCGCGAGAACGATCAATCTGGATGGTCATCTGGCGGAGCTCGCCCATCAAGTCGCCCCGCGAGCGCTCCATTTCCTCGATGCTCTTCTTTCCGCCCGACAACCTTTCAACGAGCCCGTCCAAGCGGGTTCGCTTCGTCTCCAACTCTCCGCGTTCGGTACGCAGCACGTCGCCCAACTCTTTGAGCTCGGCGTCGAGTTCGGACAGTTTCTCTAATGCTTCGATCTGGGTCTGAATGCTCACGTTAAGTGTCGGCTCCTCGAGTAGCTCTACCTACTTCGTGGCACGGCGGCCAGTGGGCCCACCTGGGTTCGAACCAGGAACAACCCGGTTATGAGCCGGGGGCTCTGACCGATTGAGCTATGGGCCCGGTGCCGCGGATAGTCCACACGAAGCTGACGCGGGCCAAGGGCGCTCACGGCGGCGACGGGCGGGGTTAAGTCAAGCTCCACGGCGTCGGGAAGCTAGTCGAACGGGCGGGACGGAGCAACCTGCACCGCGAGCGGGCTTTCCGCGGCTAGAAAACCGCCGAAGCGCGGCGTGCCCTACCGTTCCGCCGCCCGGTTCAAGGGCCCCCGCGTGTGTTACACCTAGCCGTTCTGGCTATGGAACGTCTGGTCGTAAGGGGAGCCACCCAACACAACCTGAAGGGCGTCAGCTGTGACCTGCCGCGCAACCAACTGGTGGTTATCACGGGACCCAGCGGCTCCGGGAAGTCGTCGCTCGCGTTCGACACCATCTACGCTGAGGGCCAACGTCGGTACGTCGAATCGCTGTCCGCCTACGCCCGGCAGTTCCTCGACCAACTCCCGAAGCCGCGTGTGGAGAGCATTGAGGGTCTAAGTCCGGCCATTGCTATTGAGCAGAAGGGATTGGGCAAGAGCCCGCGTTCCACGGTGGGCACGGTGACCGAGATCGCAGACTACCTGCGACTGCTCTACGCCCGCGTCGGCGTCCCTCACTGCCCCAAGTCCGGCAACGTGCTGCGCGCCTACACGGTTCAGGAAATCGTCGACGAAATTCTAGACCGCGACGAAGGCACGCGTCTGTCGCTGCTGGCGCCTCTAGCCCGTGGGCAGACGGGTAGCCTGTCCGGTGAGCTCGAACGCCTGAGGCGAGATGGTTTCGTGCGCGCTCGTGTCGACGGTCAAAATACCGACCTCGGCGACGAGCTCACGCTCGACCCGCGCTTGCCTCACGATCTCGACGTTGTCATCGACCGCATCGTCGTCAAAGCCGGGGCGAAAGGCCGAGTGACCGACTCCGTCGAGCTAGCTCTCAAGCACGGCGGCGGCACGTTGCTCATCGACGTGGCGGGTGGCGGCGAGCCCATCGTGCGCAGTGAGCGCCTGGTGAGCTGGGAGTTCGGGATCACCCTGCCCCCGCTGGAGCCTCGACTCTTCTCGTTCAATAGCCCGCACGGCGCGTGCCCGACCTGCGACGGCCTCGGCGTGCGCTCCGCGATAGACGAAGGCCGTATCGTGCCGGACCCTTCCCGTTCCCTGCGCGGCGGCGCCGTCGCCGCATTTGGGAAACGAGGCTCAGTTGCCACGGCGACTGAAGTGGCCAAGGTGATGGAGTTCCTCGACGTGGACCCAGACGTGCCATGGGCCGCTCTGCCCGAACCGCCACGACCGGCCATTCTGCATGGCGGTTCGCTGAAGCCGCGCCGAGGACGGGCGGCTCCAGCGGCCCACTACGAGGGCATCGTTCCGAGGCTCTCGCGCATGCTCGAGTCGGGCTCGCTACCCGAGGGAGAAGAGCCGGAGCAGGACGCCGACGAAGGGACCGTGCGCCACGAGGACCTGGGGCGATTCATCGTCACCCAGATCTGCGAGCCTTGCGGCGGCGTGCGCCTGCGTCCGGAGGCACTCGCCGTCCGACTTGGCGGCAAGACGATCGCCGAACTCTGCCAGATGCCGCTGCGCACGCTGCGCACGTTCCTTCTGACCTTTTCGCAAACTAGCTCGCTCTCACCGCGTGACAGCGCCATCGCGCTGCCCTTGGTGCGGGCTGTGGCCGAACGACTTGGCTTCCTGATCGACGTCGGGCTCGACTACCTGGCCTTGGATCGGGCGACGTCCACGCTCTCCGGCGGTGAGGGCCAGCGCATCCGGCTCGCGACCCAAATTGGGGCCTCGCTCGTAGGGGTGCTGTACGTGCTCGACGAACCGAGCATCGGTCTGCACGCACGCGACAACGAACGGCTGCTCGAGGCCCTGCGTCGCCTGGTG
>JANNWK010000915.1:0-2778 GCA_031408355.1 Myxococcales bacterium | reverse complement strand
TCAGCACGTTGGCGTCGATGATCAGAAACTCGATTGCCCCCCCCGACCTCCAACCTATTCAACCCAGGAGTTCGCGAGCTCCCGCATTTCTTCCATGTCTAGCTCCAAGATCTCACCGGCCTTGCCGAGCGTGATCGCATCACGTTCCAAGGCACTGCGCACGAGTCGAGCCAATCGGTCTTGCATGAAGTCGTGACGGTCAAGTCGCTCGGGTTCGTCGGCGCCCTTTTCAGCCGGCCGTCGAAAGAATGCGTCAGGCGGCAGACCGTCCGGTTCCACCGTTCCTGGCAAGGAACGACCGCCGTTCTTGCGCTTGTATTCGCTGTTGAACTGAATCCAGATGTTCTTCCGTTGCTCCGGCGGAAACTGGCTTGCGACACGGTACAGAACGGAGCGATAGCTCACACGAAAAATCCTTTTCAACTTGAAGATGCGATCGAGCCAAGACAAGCCCGCTGCTTCTGCCAGCTCCCTTTGAAAGGTGGATTCTGGGATGAGGAAATGGGCGGCAAATAGATCAGCCTCCTTCTCCTCGTTGTCGTTCTCTTCGGTTTTTACAACGTCGTACGCGTCGAGGTGAAGCAGTAGATGGCCGAGTTCGTGCGCGGTCGTGAAGATCCAGCGTTCGACCGAGATGCGATCCCACGTGTTGATCGCAACCGCTGGCCCGCCATCCTCGTCGCTCACCGACAGGCCGAAGAATCCATCCGTCGCGACCGCTGGCGTGAGAACCTTGACTCCGTGATCCTCGAGCAAGCCGCAGATATCGCGGATGGAGTCCTGCTCCCTCAAGCCAAACACCTCGCGTGCGCGCCGCGCGGCTTCGAGCGCCCGCGCTTCGCCCTTCAACGCGCCGATGCCCCTTCGCATCTTGGCGAAGGCGGGGCGCTTCTTCTCGCCTAGCAGTTCTTCCAGCTGCCCGTAGTGGTCCAGCTGCCGCGCCACCGTCGCGAGCACCTCTTCTCGACTGTGCAGCTTCTTCTGCGCGCGAAAGCGCACTCGCGTCAGCGGCCGCACCGGCACGAGGAGTTGCTCGAGTGGTACATCCAGGGCGCGGGCAATCGCGATGACGGTCGCCGCTTTGGGCTCGCCCTCGCCGTCTTCGACGTTCCGATAGCCAACGCGAGAGAGCCCGGCGCGCTCCGCAACCTCAACCTGGCTCAACTTCCGAGCGGTCCTTATCCGTCGGATATTAATAGATAAAGTGGTGACAGTGTCGTCTGTCATTGGGTTGTCATGTTGACAGATTAGGAGTTTATATCAACTTCGAAGAATGCTCGCCGCGCGGTCCTTTCTCGCCACATCTGGGGTGCTGTTGGCGTTCGGCTTGGCATACAGCACGTAGTCGGCGAACTTGGCCGTGCCGCGCGTCACGAGCCTGCCGCGCACGATCACGCGGCCCCGGGTCAGGTGAACGTTCTCCCGCACCTGCACCTGTACGTCCCAGCCGCCCTTCGCAATCGCGGGGGTGATGTACTTCGTACAGATGGCCGTCGGCCCGTGCTACCTTCTTGGCTGGAGGTGACGTGGTATGAATCCAAGGGTCGCGCGCGCAGTAGGCATGCTTTGTGTGGGGTTGGTCGCAGTCGGGTTTGCGAGCTGTGGTCGCGAGAGCGGGGGCGATGGCGGCGGAGCCGCGGCAGGGGCAGGGGGAGAGTGGGCGTCACACGGCGCTGGCGAGTCGAGCGAGGCCGGGAACGGAAGTGACGCAGGTGCGGTGTCAGGCGGTCGTGCCATGGTGCCAGCCAGTGCCGGTGGGGGCTCGGGAGCAGGGCAGGGCGGCCGGGGCGGCACGCCCGACGACATGTCGTGCGCTGCGGGAGCGCCCAATTGGTGGAGCAATGAGACCAACTCCTGCCACGACTGCCCGGCTATGGCGACAGTAGAGTGCGACGAGATCGTCGCTGGCGCGCGCTACGACATGGAGTCGAGCACCCTGACCCTAGAACTGCCGCCTGGTCGACTCGAGGTCGTGACCGCTTCGCTCGGCGTGACTTTCAACTACGTGAATAGCGACCCCGAACAGTACGAGGATGTGAAGGCAGCTATCGAGGGTGACACGCTGACCTTCGACTTTTCGGCCTATCGCGGCTCGGGGATCTCGTCCCTATCGGGCGAGCCCTTGGTTGAAGATAGCTGCGGTGACTACCTGAACGTGCATGCGCCGGGTGTCGGCTTCGGCCCGGCGATCATGGTTCAACTTGAGCCCCCACAGGGCGAAGGCGGCGCGGCCAACTACCCAGACATCGTTTGCGGCAAGACCAATTGAGACAGAGCGGGGGCTGATTGATCGGGCCGCCGCAGCTCGGGGTACGAGCGTATGCGGAGTTCATCGCGCGTCTCGACGCGCCGGCAAGGGCCAATGAGCGGCTACGTCGCACGATGAAGAGACCACTGCCCTGGAAAGTGGCGTGAAGCTCTCGGCCTCGGAGGCACTTGCCCCGAAACATCTTGTCCCGGCGCGCGGCTAGTCGCGTGCTATCCTGCGGGTATGAATGTGGTTCGCGGGCGCGTTCGCGACGGTCATGTGGAGCTGGACTCCGTGTTGCCCGACGGCGCTGAAGTCGTCGTCGTCCTGGGTGAGACCGAAGCGTTCGACCTCGCCGAGGATGACGTTGCCGAGTTGAGAGATCGGATGGCCGCGGCCGATCGCGGAGAGGTTGAGTCGGCACGGGCGGTTTTCGCGAGGCTACTCCCGACGACATGAGCGCGCCGCTTGAGATTGTTTTCCAAGTTCGCGCGACTCGGGAGATCGAAGAGATCAACGGCTGGTGGCGC
>JANNWK010000914.1:0-8270 GCA_031408355.1 Myxococcales bacterium | reverse complement strand
AGCGACTACACGGCTGCCTTGCTGATCGGCAATCAAATCACCGAGCGCGGCTCGCGCGAGCAGGTCCGCACCGAAACGTCGCGTGTTTCGCTGCGAGGCGCGGAGGTCCGACTCGAAACCCCGAACGGCGCCGCAATCCGTGAATTTTCAACGATCGCCACCGGCTTCGTCCACCCCGCCAGCGGGACCGACCCCTCGCTCGCCATCATGTACGCGGACTTGATCCCAGCCTCCGTAGCGCCCGCGCTACCGCTGGGCGTCGTCGTCGCCAACGTCCGCGCCTTCGGCGTGAGCCTGGGCGGGCAAGAGGTGGAGTCCGCCGAGTTCCTTTTCCCGATCGAGATCTGCGAGGGCTGCCTGGTGGCCTACCCGGCTTCGGCCAGGGATATCGCGGCCGACGGCACCGAGTACCGCTGCCTCATCGCCAGCGAGGAAGCCGGCGGCACAGCGGACACTGACCTGCCCTGCCAGCTCGGCATCGACATACCTGTCCCGTGCACGGCCTGCTCAGGCCTCTCCGAGGTTTGCCAGAGTCCGCTGAACAACCCCTACTACACGCCGCCGCCTTGATGGGCTGAGTGCGCCGCGAACTCCTGCCGCTAGCAGCGGCTCCTGTCGCGTTCGGCCTGCTCAGCGGGCTCTGCCCCGCGCGCGCGGAGGCGAGGCCGGAATGGAGCGCGGGCCTGGAGACCGCCGCCTGCGCGACAGGGCGTGCGCTCGGTGCTGCGTCGGCCGCGTGGTGCAACGCTCTGCGCGCGGATGTGCTGTTCCTGCGACAGCGCAGTTCCGACTTCGGCATCGGAGCCTCGCTTCGTCTCGGCACGGCGGGCTTCGACGACGTGCGCCTGGATCCGAGCCTCAGCCTGGTCATGCCCCTGAGCAACGCGCTGTCGCTCGGTCTCGAGACCGGACCACACCTGCTGAACGGAAAGGAGCTCGGGATCTCGGCAAGCGTGTTCGTCGGGCTTAGACCCTTCAATCACTACGGGCACTACTCGACGAACGCAGGCCTCATGCTACTTGCCGAGCAGTCGCTGGGTCGAGATCAGCCCTCCGCGCTCTGGCTCGCGCTCCGGCTGGACGGCTCTTGGCTCGCGCTTCCCTTCATCCTCGCCTACCAGGCCGTCCAACCTTAAGCCGCTGTCCCGGGTCGGCTCGGCTATCGCGCCGTCGTGGAGTCCATGCCCGCCGCCCGCCCACAAACGACGAAAGGCGCGCTGTCGTGAGACAACGCGCCTTCCGGCCTGCTCAAGCAGCGTCAGTTCGAGAAGAAGATAGCTTCAATCTCGTTCTTCACGTCTTCCTCGGTCTGCTTGCGCGCAATGGCGATCTCCTTGACGATCAGCGTGCGGGCCGTGTCCAGCATCCGCCGCTCGCCGAAGGAAAGTTGTTTGTTGGCCTTCAGCCGATACAGGTCGCGCAGAACCTCGGCCACGTCATAGATGGATCCCGTCTTGATCTTGTCCATGAAACCGCGATAGCGGCGGTTCCAGGTCTGGGTGTCGAAGCCGATCGTTCGCTCCTTCAAGATATCGAAAATCTCGCGAATCTCGAGCTCGCTGATCACTTGGCGCAGGCCGACCGCGTTGGCGTTCGACACGGGCACCATGATCCGACGGTCCGTGTCCAAGATCCTGAGCACGTAGAACCGCTGGCGCGAACCAGCGATGTCCTTCTCATCGATGCTGATCACTTCCGCAACACCCTGAGCGGGGTAAACCGCTTTGTCGCCGACCTTGAACTCAACATCCTGGCTTGACTGCATGACGACTCCTTGTAACGCGAGGGTCTTCGTAGACCCTCGCCCGCCTCGATGTGTGTAGAAGCACTCGAGGCGATGACTAAATCCGAGCGGATAGAGCTACGCCCAGTTGTTCCCTGTTTCTCGGCTTACTTATTTGGCGCGAGCTGAACGACTGGGGCATGAACTTCATTCCAACGTCGGAGGCGCGAAACTGAGTGGAAACTAAGCTTCGCTGTCTGACACCGTGACCGTTCAAAGGTCAGGGTTCGCCAGGCGCGGCACTGTAGTTGCTGGGGGGCAATGTGTCAAGAAACCCCAAGAAAATCGCAAGTTTTCTGTAGTTCTCGCACCTTTCTTGGTCAGCGACACGCCGCTGGGGCCAGGAGCGCCGCCACCGGCTATCTCGGAATTCTTTCTGCGCCGGAAATCTGGGACCAGCCTACGGCCGGGATGGTTTCTGGAGAGCTTCGGCCCAGCGTCAATCATGGTCAGGTTGAACAAAGTGCTTCCAGTAACCCGAAGCGCACGCCTCGATCCGAGACGACGATATCGGTCGCTCGGGCTCTGCGCATGAGCTGGCGAACAATCAACGCGCCCGCGACGATCACGTCGGCGCGTTTGGGCTCGAGTCCCGGCAATTGCTGGCGCAGCGCCAGGGGCAGTGACGCGAGCAGCTCGCACAGCCGTTCGACTTCGGCGAGCGAGAGCCGGGAGCCGTGCACACGCGCGGCGTCATAGGTCGGGAGACTCAGCTGCAACGCCTTGAGCGTGGTCACGGTTCCAGCAACGCCAACCAGGCTGACCTGACCGGGGCCGGGCGCATCCGCCTGACTGAGAAGCGTCGACGCGCCTTGCAGCTCGCGCTCAATGTCGGCCTCAAGCGCCGACAGCTCAGGCAGCGCCGGGGGATCGCTGCGCACGTGGCGTTCGAACAAGCGCACGCTGCCGATGTCCAAGCTCACGCGAGCGCTCGGCTGGGCTTGCCCAGCATCACCGACGATGAGCTCCGTGCTCCCACCGCCAACGTCGAACACCAGCAGCGAACCTGTAACCGCAAGGCCAGAGAGCGCGCCACGAAAGGTGAGCTGCGCCTCTTCGACTCCGGCGATAACCCGAGGCCGCACGCTCAGGATGCGCTCGGCCTCGGCCAGAAAGTCATCGCCACCGAGCGCGTCGCGTAGCGCGCTCGTGCCGACCACCGCCAGCCGCGTCACGCCATGGGCCCGCAAATCTTTGGCGTATTCGCGCAAACAAGCCAGGGTGCGTGAGCTCGCCGCAGGTGACAGCTGGCGCGTGCGGTCGACACCTTCCCCGAGTCGCGTGATGCTGGCGCGCTCCAACACGGGCGTCAGACCGAGCGACGAGGCAGCCGCGATCACGAGCAGCACCGAATTGGTACCAATGTCGATGGCACCAAGCCGGTCGGCGTTGTCTGCGTTCAAGGGATCCTAGATGCCCGCCTCGGGCTTACTTGGCCAGGCTCTTCAGGTTCAGCATTTCCTCGACGTCTGGCTGAACAACCAGCTCCACCCGCCGGTTCTTGCCACGCCCTTCGTCGGTGTCGTTGGAGGAGACGCCGGCGGTGTCTGCGAAGCCCGCCGCGCTCCAGTTGGCTGGTGCCAGCCCGCCGCCACCCTTGTCCTGGGGCGTGGTCAAGAGCAGCAGCACGCTGCGGGCTCGCATCGCCGAGAGACCCCAATTGTCCTTGAACGGCCCGCCGGCGAGCGGCTTCGAGTCAGTATGCCCCGCCACCTGGAACTGGCGCTTGGCGAGGTCCGCGTCACTCCGGACGACTTCGGCGATTTGCAGCAGGATCTTGAGGCCTTCGGTCTTCAAAACGTCCTTGCCCGAGTCGAAGAGCACATCGCCCGGCAGCTGAATCAACATGCGGTTATTCCGCACCTCCACCTTCAGTCCAAGCTGCGTCAGCTTCTGCAGCTTGTTCTGTAGCAGCTCGAAGCGTTTGCGGATCTGATCGAGCTGCTCGGTGCGACGTGCGTACTCTTCGAGCGCCTTGCGCTGCTCCGCGATGCTGGCGTTCGCGTTCTCGAGGTTGATGCCGCGCTCGGTCAGCTGTCGCTTCAACTCTTCGATTTCCTTGATTGCCTGAGCGTTGTCGCTCTGGCTCTTCTTCTGCGCCGCGCGCTGAGCCTTGAGGTCCGACGCAAGCTTCTCGCTCTCGCGTAATTTCTGATCCCATTCCTCCTGCGAGTAGCCGCACGCGGAGAGGGTGTGCACGCTGAGAAACAAGGACAGCGTGCCGAGCAGCGAATGACGTGAGAGTTGCATGAGTGCTTTCTTGCTCCAGCGGGAAGGAGGCTCGGTTGATTGGCGTGGTCCGCGGTGCCGAAGGCGCCGTGCGATCCACAAAGCGACGCCAAAGTTAGTGGCTTCGTTCGAACACTGGAAGTCGGATCCGAACGCCGGCTGAATGGCCCAATTTGCGGAGTGCGCGCAAAGCGTTCGGGCCCGCAGCTCTACCTGCGAGCTATCAAGGTAACTGCTGAATAACTAAAGAGCTTTTTCCGACGCCCTGGCAAAGCGTCGAGGTTCTTGGGCGAGCCGTTTGTCCACTGCACAAGTGCGCGGTTCGCAACTCCTGCGTACCTAAGACGGCTGTTTCTCTAGGCAAAAAGAAATGGCAAATGAATTTTTTTCGTTGACACATCACACTAGGTGGCAATATACGTCGTGCAACATACCCTCGGGTTGTCGGCACTCAAGCCGCCCTCCCGAATGCCTGGGAGGCAAACGAACATGGCTGCAAAGAAGACCCGTACCAAGTCCGCTCGTAAACCCGCTGCCAAGAAGGCGCCGAAAGTCGCCAAGAAGCGCACGGCCAAAAAGGCTGCCAAAAAGGCAGGCAAGCGCCGCAAGAAGGCCGCCAAGAAGGCCTAGTGCGCGGGTCCTGAGCCGCGTGCCATCTTTGGGTGGCCAAGGCTCAGGCTCGGGTTGCCGGTGTCTCCCGTGGGCGTCCTAGCCCACCCCTGAGCCCGGCACCGAGCACGCGGACGAAAGCCACTCTTCACGGTGGCGCCGTCCGCGTGCTCGGGGACCGAATTGAGCGACAAAGCCGCAGCCGGACGTGAGCGTCCGCGAGTTGTGCGGCGAAAGTCGCAGCCGCGGGGCGTGACCGCGCCGTCGGCCCGAGCGCGGGCCCGAAGGAGTTTCGACTAGTCCCCGAGGTAGAGCTTGAGGGCAGCAGCAGCCCCACGCCGATCGAACGCGACACCTGCCAGCTCGTCGCGCCGGGAGATGTCCTCGAAGAGTTGGGTGAGGAAGCCGTGGAACGCCATGCACTCGTCAATGGCCGCCTCGAGCCGAGCAGGGTCTACGAGATCCGTGTCCTCCAGCCCTGAGAGAGCCGCCATGAACGCGTCGAAGCGCGGGTAGTCGCTGGAGCGAAGCAGCGGGTAGCCCATGGCGCCGAAGTAGGCGAGGAACTCGCGCACGTACTGGAAGTTGTAAAGCGCCGCCCAGCGATCATCGCTCGGCGCGTGCTGCGCTTTGCTCGAAAACGCGCGTACGATCTGGGCGAACATCCAGACGTCACGCCGCAAACGCTCGCTCGATTCGCGCCGCGCAGCCTGGTCGTCGAAGACGCCGCCTTCCTCAAGCGTGACACCGAGCGCCTTGCCCAGGAACAGCACAGCGTTCTGGAGGGCGGGCCGCAGATTGGCCACGGTATTGCCAACACGCTGCCGGAAGTCCTTGGCGGAAAGCTCCGCGTCAAGCGCCGGAATGTCGTGCTGAAACGCGCGGCGCATCTCGAGCCGCAGACTCCCCGCGATGCCCTCCAGCGCGCTCTTGATGCCGATCAGCCGGTGCCCCGAGGCGCGAAGCGAGGCCGCTCGCTCGCTGATCTGCGCTGCGGGCACGCTCATCAGGTCGCGCTCGAAGCTCTCAGCGAGCAGCTTGCCGGAGCGCTGGCGAAGGTAGTCGCTGAGCGCGCGGGCGTCCGAACGAAGCACACTCAGCACGAGGTAGGTGCTGCCGACCTGTTCTCGACGCTTACTCGATTCCGCCAGGATCCGACTGAGGAGCGTGAGGTAGCGCAGCATGCGAAACAGCGAAAGAAACGTGAGCGCGACCAGCCTGTGCGCCTCTGGACCAGGTACGCTGCGAATGAGCTCGAGAACCTGGGCCGACTTGATGCGATCAAACTCGGGTCGAAACTCGAGCGCGTTCAGGGGGTTGAAGAACGCGCTGTGGTCAATCTCTCGGTAGACCCCGGCGAGTGCCGCGTGAAACAACCGAAACGGCACACGCGGTGAGCGCAGCAGCCCCTCGATAACCTCGGCGCCCGCCGTCAGGCCATGGCGAAGACTGGTCAAGCTTTGCTCGGGCGTGGTCTGGGTCGAACCCTGATTCAGAAGCCGAGACCTCACGTTGTCTTCCGGCAGCACGGTCTCGAGGTACCGGTGAAACACGAACGCGCGATCTAACGGGCCGAGCAGATGCCTGGCCAGCGAGATGCCTCGCCCAAAGCCGTCGTGGAAGACGGCCAGGGCCGCCCGAAAGTCCAAACCGACGATGGCGGTCCGGCGCGGGCGCCCTGGGTGATTGCGGGGATTCGAGAAGCAACCAGCGGCCTTGAGCAGCACCTCAAACTCGAACAGAACCTCGTCCCGCTCCGTGAGTTCCAGGCCAGCCAGCCAGGCCTCTCTTAGCGTGCGTTGCTCGCGCTGCAGCGCGCGCGTTTCACTGAGTAGTGCGCTGTACGGATCTTCGCCAGGAGCAACGGGAAAGAGACTGCGTCGAGGCGCCGGCTGATTCACGCGGCCCCGTCACTCACTTGAAGTTGAACGGATAGTTCACGGTCGTGTCCATGCCGCGCGAGGAAGGCGGAAACTTGATGCCCTGAAGCACCTTGATCGCGCAGTCGACGACTGGCGGGGCCTTCACGGTCGAGCGCTCTTGATTCAGTTCCGCCTTCTTGACCTTGCCCTCCGGGTCGACGACGAAATGAATCGTCATGTCGCCGGCCAAGTCGGGCAGCTCCTTCTTGGCCTTGTCAAAGCACTCGCGGACGGGCTTACGATTCTCCATCACAAGCTGCTGAATGACTTCCATGGTGCGGGTCTCGGCCTTGCCAGAAGCGGTGTCCGCGCTTGCGCCCTTGGCCTGCGTTTCGCCTTCCCAGGCTCCTTCCTCAGGCCGGGCCCCGTCAGCTGGAACCGCCGCGTCCGTCTTGTTGGCGGCCGGCGCAACCTCCGCCGGGGAAGGCTCAGCGTTGTCAGGCGTTTGCGGCGGCGACTCGGCGCCAGCGCAGGCGAAAATCAAAGGAACCGCGAACACGGCGAGGGCGCGCTTCATGCGCCGCACTAGACCACCAGCCTAGCCAGCTTTCAAGAACGGATGCCACTCCTCATAAGGAGTGCGCGCCACCAGCAAGATCTGCGTGGCGGTCGACCAGCGGGGCCGCTGCGGAGGACGAAGCAGATTCATCCCGGCTTCCAGCGGTGTGCGACGCCCCTTCTTCAGGTTGCAGAAGCGGCAAGAAACGACGAGGTTGTCCCAGGAATCCTGGCCCCCGCGTGAGCGCGGCATCACATGGTCGACGTTGAGGTCGCGCTGAGTCGGCCGCTTGCCGCAGTACTGGCACTGGAACTGATCGCGGAGCATCAGATTCTTCCGCGTCAGCCGCACGATGGCGCGTGGTGTGCGCTCGTAGCGCAGCAAGTGGAGCACGCGGGGTACTCTCACTTCGCGCCCGACGATCGGCAAGCCGTCGTCGGCCTCCCGGACCGGTAGCTCAAGCCACGTGCCGAAGTCGTGCGTGTCGCCCTGCTGGTCCACGGCGTGGGCGGCGCCTCCGTAGAGCAAACAGAAGGCGCGGCGCGCTGTTGCCACGGTCACCGGCGCGAAGTAGCGATTGAGCAGCAGCACGGGCAGGCTGAGCACGTCCCTTTCGGGCTTTTCGTTCGCGGCCGTTGCTCCCTCGGACTCCACGAAAGCTCATTCTAGCCCGGGGCCCGCGCCCTGGGGAAAAACCGTCGATTTATCGCGAAGATCAGGCTTGCCAAGCTGCCGGACGCGCCACGTCTCGCCATGCGGGCAACAATCCCTTCGCCTCAACTCGAAACCTGGGCCACAGTCCGGCCCGACCCGATGCGCGAACGCAACCCCCTGCGAGTCCTACCCCGTTTTCGAAGACCCTCGGCACTGCCGAGCCTGGCACTTTTGCTGGCCTTGACGGCGGGCTGCGGAGCGCCGGGACCGAGCCAAGCCGAGTGGCCGCCGCTCGCGAAGAAGTGGTTCGAGCGCGCGGGGGCCAGCTTTCAGAGCGGCGACATCGACGATGCCGAGACGGCCGTCGAGAGCGCGCTCCGCTCCGACGCGCGCCGCCCAGAGATCAGGCTGCTGGCCGCCCGCATCGCCCTGTCTAAGCTCGAGTACGCCAAGGTGGCGACCCTGCTCAAGGGGGTCGAGGGGGCCGAGTCGAGCGCCATCCGCGGGCGCGCACTCTGGTATTCGGGGGAGGTCGAGCTCGCAGCTGACGAACTCGAACGGCTGGTGGCAGACC
>JANNWK010000913.1:0-8085 GCA_031408355.1 Myxococcales bacterium | reverse complement strand
TTCTACATGCGGCTCAACGACGACGAAAAGACCGTCGCCGCGATGGACGTCCTGGCGCCCGGGATCGGCGAGATCATCGGCGGCTCACAGCGCGAGGAGCGCCTCGACGTGCTCGACCTTCGCCTCGCCGCGCAGAACCTGGATCCCAAGGCGTACTGGTGGTACCGCGATCTGCGACGCTACGGCACCGTCCCGCACGCCGGCTTCGGTCTCGGCCTCGAGCGCACCATCCTCTACGCGACCGGCATGGCCAACATCCGCGACGTGATCCCGTTCCCTCGGGCACCGGGACAGGCGACGTTCTGAGCGGTCAGAGCTAAGTCGCGGCTAGTCCACCGGGTAGCCGCGCCACAGCCAACGCAGCGCACTCGGGAAATCGACGGCACCGTGAATGCCGCCGTGCTCGTCCTCCCCGAATACGAAACGGTAGTGGTACGCTTTCGCTTTCAGCGCCGCCGCAAGGCCTTTGTTTTCTGCCGCCCAGTCCTGCCGCGGTCCCAGTTTCAGATCGTTCGCACCGTCTTGAAGGTAGACGCGGAGCGGCTTGGGGGCGCTCTCCAGGACCAAGTCCTTGTAGGTATCGCCGCCCTTGCCGCCGATGTTCACGAACGAGCCGCTGTTGCTCAGAATGCGCCGAAATCGCTCAGGCCACCACCAGCCCATCCCGAAGGCCGCAATCCCGCCCGAGCTCTCCCCCACGGCAGCGTGCCCCTCAGGATCGCTGGTTAGATTGTAGGACTTCTGCAGCTCCGGGAGGATCTCCTCGATGACGAACTTGCCGTAAAGGTCAGTGACCGAGTCGTACTCGAAGCTGCGTTGATCGCTGTGGTCGATGAACACGCCGATGACGACCGGCATCTCTTTGGCCGCGATCAGGTTGTCCATCACGATGACGGGCCGGTAGTCGCCATTCAAGTAGGCCCAACCCTCTGAGCCGTCCTGGTAGACCATGACCGCGGTGGGCTTGCTGGCGTCGTACTGCGCGGGCTCGTACACGTAGACCTTGCGTGTGGTCCCAGGAAAAACCTTGCTGTCGTTCCAGTCGAACGAGCTGACCTTCCCTTCTGGAACCCCCGGCTGGCGCTCGGAGTCCGGCCCGTACTGATAAGGGGGCGGTTCCACAAAGTCGCCGTCGCCGTCGGTGCCCGGGTCAGTCACCCCCGTCCCTGCCGAGCCTCCTCCGCCTCCCGAGCCTCCCGCGACGGAACCAGCGGCGCTCGCCATGCCACCGCCGGCGACCGCGCTCAGCGCTTGCCCGCCACTACCGCCTTCCAGTGGCAGGCCGGCAGTCCCGCCCAGAGCCGTGTCGGCGGCCGAACCCGCGGCACCGCCGGTCGCGAGCGCCGGCGTTGGCGATGAAGCCGTGTCCGAGCACGCTCCACACTGCAGCGCCCCCAGCAAGCAGCCAAACCTCAGCGTTTCCAGCGTTCGCATCGCACAAGTACGCATCAACGTTGTCTCCATTCGAAACTTCTCATACGAGGCCCGGCAGGGGGCCCGTGCCGTCTGCAAACTGGTTCAGGTTGGCGCCCATGGCTTGACTGATCGAGACGAACAGCTCGGCAATGGGTCGTCGGTCGTAGCTGAGGTGTCGTCCGGACTTGAAGGCGAAGGCGCCGCTCCCAGCCACTAGCACCGGCAGATCGTCGTGATTGTGCCGGTTCCCGTCCGAGATCTCGCTCGAATAGAGCACGAGGCAACTGTCGAGGAGCGTGCCGCCGCCTTCGGGGATCGCGTCCAGCTTCTGCAGCAGGTAGTTGAGCTGTTCGACCTCCCAGAGGTCGACCTTTTTAATCTTGTCGAAGTTCTCGTTCGAGCCCTGGTGGTGGGCAATACCGTGGTGATGATCGGAGACGCCAATCCAGGGGAAGCCGTTGATCGCGCCGTCCCCTCCGTTGCCCATCATGTAAGTCACGACGCGGGTCGCATCGCACTGTAACGCCAGAACGATCACGTCGAGCATGCCGCGGATCTGGTTGGGGATTAGTTCTGCGTGCCCCGGGTTACTAGCACCGATACAACCAGCGCCGGTCAACGCGGAGTCGTTCTGGAGGCGTTGCTCTAGCTCCCGGACACTGGTCAGGTATTGATCGATCTTTTGGTGGTCGCTGGTGCTGATGCGAGGCCTAAGCTCGCTGGCTTGCTCGGTGACGAAGTCCAGGACGCTGGACTTGAGCAGTCGACGCCGCTCGACATCGGCAGCGGTGGCCTGCGGATCGAACCCGGCAAACACGCGATCGAACGCCGCGTCCACGCGCACCGTTTTGGGCAGAAAACGACCGTCCTGGTCGTACGAAACGTTCTGGATGAACTCGGACGGGTAGCCTTGGTCGCCGCCTTCGTTCGTGAGCCCGAGTTGCATCGATTTGTTGCGACTGGTCGCGCCCACCTGGTTGGCGATGACCTGGTCCACGGACACGCCGTTGGGAGCCATGCCAGCGGCGACTTCGTCCTGGGTGTGAATGTTGGTGCAGGTGAGGAAAGCGCCGGTGCCTCGCGCATGGTCACCGCCTACCCGTCGCGTCGCCCCGCTATTTGCCAAGCCGGAGAGCACGAGCAGCTTGCTCTTGAGGGCGCTGAGTGGCGAAAGAGTTGGCGTGAGCGCGAAGTCAGCGCCCTCCGTGGCGGGCTTCCAGAAGGGCATGTGCTTGCCGTTCGGCACGAAGAAGCCCACGAAGCGGGGCACGCCAGCCGCGGCATTGGCCAGCTTGGGCTGGAACGCCTCTAGAAAAGGCAGAGAAATCGTGGCGGCGCCCGCGGCACTGATGAACACACGCCGACCGAGTGCCTGGGGACGCTTCAGGTAGCTCATGGTTCTGCTCGTTGGCTGGCGAAAAGCTCGCTCAGCGCCGTTCGGGCGACGAGCTCTTTGAGGCCAAGCGCTTCGCCCGGAGCGCCCTGCAAGTCATGGATCTCCGCTTCGTCGCCCGGAGTCAGAGTTCGGCCCAGCGCAAACACGGACAGCTTCTCGAGCGCGCACGGCACAAAGCGTTCGTCGCTGGCTATGAGCTTCGATAGCTCTTCCAGCGTGGTGAAGGGTTGCCCGCTCAACTCTCCGCGGGTGTCGATGGCAACGCCGTTCTCACTGCTGCGAAACGTCCCAATCGCATCGAAGTTCTCTAGACCCAGACCTATCGGGTCCATCAGTGTGTGGCACCCGGCACAAGCGGGGTCAGCCCGGTGCTGCTCCATGCGTTGTCGCAGAGTGCCCTGGATCTGGGGCGGCGGTTCCGTATCGACGCCGGGAGGAGGAGGCGGCGGCTCCGTGCACAACAGATTCTCCAGTGCCCAAACGCCGCGACGTACGATGGAGGTGCGGTTCGGGTAAGAGGTCAACGTCAGGATAGCGGCCTGTCCCAATAGGCCTCGCCGAGGTGTCGCGCTCAGCTCCACACGAGCCGAGCCTTGAGCCGGAGCGGCAACGCCATACTGCTCCGCCAGCACCGGATCCAAAAATCCGTAGTTTGCGGTCAGCAACTCGGTGACGGGTAGGTTGCTTGTGAGCACGTGGCTGAAAAGCTGGGTCGTCTCGAAGGCCATCAAGCTCGCGACGAGCGCCGTGTAACCGGGGAACTGCGTCTGGTCGACGGCGTGGTCCTTCAGTCGTCGGACGCCCAGCCATTGACTCGCGAAGTTGGTCGTGAGCGCCTCCGCCTTCGGGTCTTCCAACATGCGGCTGACCTCGGCGGCAAGCGCTGTGGGCTCGCTCAGTCGGTTCTCGGCGGCTGCCGCTAACAGCGCATCGTCCGGCATGCTGCTCCACAGGAAGTAGGAAAGCCGCGACGCAAGCTCGTAGGGGCTCACGCGGTATGCGCCAATGACCGGCGGCAGCGGCAACAGCTCAACGCGAAACAGGAACTGCGGCGAGCTCAGGATCCCGCGAAAGACGAGCCCGATTTGCTCGTCGGCACTCGCCCCTGCCTCGGCCGCGACCCGCGCCAGCGCGAGCAGCCGTTCAACCTCGCTGCTCGTGACGGGCCTCCTCCACGCCCGTCGAGCAAAACCTTCCAGGATGCTGCGCTGGCAGGAAAGTTCCGCCACATCTCCGCACTGAATCAGTTTCTGGCGCGCCTTCGAGCCCGGCGCTAGCGCGCTCGCTGCGAGCGCTGACGCTGCCTGCTCGAACAGCTCCAGCTGCGTCGTCGCAACGCCGAGAGTTGCGGCGATGTTGTCGAAGCCGGCGGTCCGCCCATCGGCGGGCAGGCTGGCCATGAGAGGCGTGGCGTCGTCGCCGGTCAAGTCGCGGATGGTGTTGATGTACTCGGTCGGCGTAAGCCTTCGAAGCCCGGTGCGACCGATCCCTTCGGTGCCCGGCCCAGACCCCGTCGCTCCGCCCGGCGAATCGCCGCCCGCCGGAGTCGGGCCGCTCCTCGTGGGAGGCCCGCCTTCTCCGCCCATCGCGCCAGTGCAGCCCGCGCTGAGGAGCGTCGCGGCAGCTGCCAAAAGACACGTGCTCCAAACCATCACTCGATGAATGGCTAGGTCTCGTGAAATTCCTGAAGCCGCCCGTCGTTTTCTTGACGGCTTGAACTCTAGGCCCGCACCGTGAGCACGACTCGCCGGTAGTCGAACATCGCCACGATCGGGCTGCGATCCTTCACTTCCAAGACCAAGTGGATCTCGCTGCCAACCGGGGCGTTCAGCGGGACCTGGAAATCTATGACGGCGCTGTTCGCTTGAGGGATCGCAAGATCTCCACTGTACGTCCCAGCCTCGGGATAGGGATACCAGCGCAACTCGATGGGATCGCCATCGGGATCCCGGCTCGCTGAGGCGTCGAGCCTGATGACCTCCCCGGCGGCGACCGACATGGCAAAGGTGGTATCGGTGGTGTCTCCGTTCAACGCGGCAATCGGATTGTGGTTGGCTTCCGGTCGAGTGCTCACGCACCAATCCATGCGCCCTTTCAGATCATTGAACATGGCTCGTCGAAAGCGGTAGACCGGCACCGCAAGATCTTCGTAGGTCTTGTTCGTCTCGGGATCCGTCCAACGATCCGAGGCCTCCGGAAACACCGCAAAGGGCTCGTAACTGCTCTCCAGTGCTTGGACTTCGGGGTATCGTGACCAGTAGTTCACGGCGCGGGTCCTAGAGAATCTACCTCCCCACCCACCCCAGGCGGGCTCTTCGGGATCGCACAAGCCTTTGTTGGCTAAGCCGATCCAGGGGGAAATCCCGCCGCCTTCGATGAAGCCGTTGCCTCCGAGGCGGTTGGGGTAGAGCGCGCCGAGCGCTCCATGGTTCGTCTGAATGTGCTCACGTGCCCATTCATGCTGGCCAGGGCCAGCTCTCTCGGTCACGTCTTGGGAATAGGGCTCCCAGGTGTACGGTCCGACGTCCGCGGGTCCGCCTTGCTTGCCGGCCCAGCCATAGGTTTGATAATTGCTGCGCTTCCAGACGAGGTCTGGGTACTCGTGATTGAGCAGCGCGCCCACCTCGTCTTGCGAGCCATTTTCGTAGACGCGCAGCTTGGCCACGAACGCCACAAGCTCGGCAGGAGTGTGGGACTGCGAGTAGTCGAACAGCGCCTGGGCTAGAGTGTTCGAGCCCCCGTTGGCGGCCAAGTGCAAGGGCCGGGGATCGGGGGCCGTGAGGGCCTGAATGAGCAGCTCCGAGCCAGGGCTGGACATCCCGGCGCCGACCGCTTCAGCGCCGAACCCGGCCTGTCCCGCCCTGACGACCGCCCGCAGATTGGCGGGGTCCGGAAAGCCCACTGCGTGCAAGCGAAGGGATTCGACGACCTGGGCATAGCCGTCGATGAGGGCGCTGAAACCCTCGGGCTGCGGACTCTGACGCTGGTACTTGCCGGTGGTCGCGATCAGGCCCTCGACGTCGAATTCATTGGAGTAAAGCAGCAGGTGGATCACCTGCTGCTCTTCGTTGCCGTCGCCCCCCAGATCCGCCAAGACAATGAGCCTGGGCTTGACGCCCAAAACAGCGCTGGCTCCGGCCGCGCCTTCGCTAGTGGCAGCTTCATGCGTGCCGAGCGAAGCGTTCGGCCCGCAGCCAACGGCGGCAGCGACCAAGAGCGCGGCGCTACTCGCTGGCCCGACCCGGCGCAGCAGCCCCACCTAGTCGCAGCCCTTCCTGACGTGAACGGCCAAAGGCGAGTTCGGTGACTGCTTCAGGTACAGTCTCCCGGCCTCGCGCGCGGCCTCGACTTGACCGGTTCTGCACAACGAAAGCGCGCGCAAGCCTTGGCGCTCCTGCGCCAGAGCGCCCGTTGGGTAGCGCGTGCCGTGCTCTCCCAAAAGCTTCAGCGCGAGTGCAGCGTTACCTCCACGGAGAGCCTTCGATGCGTCACCGATCAGCTTGGCCTCCGCTACCAACGTCGAGGTCTTGGCAGGCTTGGGCGGGGTTTCTTTGGCCGACTCCGATTGGGCGGGTGGCAACGAGTCAGTTGGCTCGGCAAGGCGGGCAGCCGCGCTCCCTTCGCTCGCAGAAGCTGGCGGCGCCGCTACCTCGACAACCTGCGTTGGCTTCGTCGCTGGAACCAATTCGAGCGCCCTCACCTGCTGCTTGGACGCTTCGACAGCGGGTTCGGCAGGGCTCAGCCAGACAGCACCGAAAGCGAGTGACGCTCCAACAGCGAGGAGCGCTAGCAGTTTGATGTTGCCGCTTGCGGCGAGGCCCGCCACTCCGCCGGCCAGCGAGCCCTTGGCGGTCGTCGTACCGACCAGCACCGCTCCACCCACGGAGCCGCTGACAGCAACGCGCAATCTTTGCTTGTCAGCCGAGCCCGGCGAATAGGCTGCTCGAACTCGGTCCATAGCGTCGTCCAACTCATTCATCGTGAACTCCCAGTCCCGACCGACGGCAGTCGCGTGGTCAGCTCTTTGCGAAGCACTTGCAAGCGTGAATACGTGGTGTTCGGGTTGAGCCCCAGCATTTGCGCCACGCTGGCGACCGGCAGCCCTTCGACTTGCGCCAGCACGAAGATGGCGCGTCGCTCGTCGTCGAGCTCATCCATGAACCTCTCGACAACACGCAGGATCTGACGGGTTTCGGCGTTGCCCGACGGGTCATCGCTCGCGCTGACCGATTCGGCAGCCTGCAAGTCATGGGTGCCGCGCCGGGCGACGCTGCGCCGGTAGTCTTTAGCGACACGTCGCGCGATGCCGAAGAGCCAGCTACCGATCGAGCCACGGGGCTCGTAACTCGGTAGCTTGCGGTGCACGACCACGAAGACATCTTGAACCGCGTCGTCCACGTTGGCTTCCGGCACGCCCATGCCACGGACGCTGCGCCAGACGAATCCAAAGTGGTCCTCGTACACCTGGTCGAACGAAGGCACCGAGGGCCGGCTCGTCTCGTGGTCCAGGCCTTCCGCCAGCGCCGCTGGAGAAGACGCCGGGAGCTGGGGGGCCAAGGCAGGGCGCATCAGTGATGGATGGCCAGTGGGGCCTAGTTTCTTGAGCTTAGCTCCAAAGAAAGACCGAGACCCAGTTTCGCCTCGATGGGACTCGGGCGGCGCACCGCGCCCAGCCCACCGATACTGAACGTGGGGCGATGTAGGGGAGCTGCGCCGCCAACGCAGGCATTGATTGCGAGCCTTTCGGAAACCGGCCAGTCGAGCCAGAGCCCGCCACCTAAGGCGGCCCATGACGTGTTGGCTGACTCGGGGGACGTGATGCCAAATGCTCTGGCCGACGCCAAGTTGGCGTCGATCCCGAGGTAGGGCCCCCAGGCGAGCTGCGGCCCCCGCAACGCCAGCGCCACCTCCAATCCCGCGCCGAGCAGGCTCATCTCCACCGAAGCTCCCGCGGGCTCTTCCAAGCCGGAGCGCTGCGGCGAAAGCCAATAGCCACGAGCTAGAAGACGCAGCGCGCCCACCTCGGCGCCCGCCCGAAGCTCCGGGCCGTGCCCGAAGTCAGCGATGACGCCGGTCTGCACCAGCCCGCCCAGCCCGATGAAGCCTCGAACCTCGTGGGTTGAAGGCGACGCGGCCTTCGCGTCCGGCTGCGGCGTGCGCTTCAGCGCGCCGGGCGGCCCTGGCTTGGCGGTGGCTGGGGAGCCCTGGGTGTCGGGAGAACCCCTCCCCTCGCGGGCGTTCAGCAGACGGGTATCGAGCTTCTCCACGAAGTC
>JANNWK010000912.1:0-1670 GCA_031408355.1 Myxococcales bacterium | reverse complement strand
TCGGCGTCGGCAGCGCGCTTGGGCTTTCCGCCACCGCGATTTCGATGTTACTCCGCGCTTGAAACCGCTGCCAACGTGAACCTAGCCGAGCTCAATCGACCCCAGCATGAAGCGGTCTCGACCCTTGCGGGGCCGCTGCTCGTACTGGCAGGCGCCGGCACGGGAAAAACCCGCGTTATCACCTACCGCATCGCCGAGCTGATTCGCAGCGGCATCCTGCCCCACCGGATCCTCGCGGTCACCTTCACCAACAAGGCCGCTCGCGAAATGCGGGACCGCGCCCAGAAGCTCCTGGGTAAACGCCGGAAAGACGTAAAACCGCCTGAAATTTCGACCTTTCACTCCCTGTGCGTGCGGGTCCTGCGCCGCCACGCGCGCGTCCTTGGCTACCCCGAAGAGTTCACGATCTACGACCGGGGGGATCAGGAAACGCTCGCACGCAACGCGCTGCGCGACGTGCGCGTGGGCCACGAAACCCTGAGGCCGAGCGATCTGCTCGCCTACGTGGGGAACTGGAAGAGCCAGGGCGCCCGTCCCGACGCCGCGCTCGAGGGGGCCAGCAAGGACAAGGCGCAACTGGCGGCGCTCGCCTACGCCAAGTACCAAGCCGCGTTGAAGGCCGCCGGCGCGATGGACTTCGACGACCTGCTCCTGTGCACGGAGGAGCTCTTCGCCAAGCACCCCGCGGCGCGTTTCGCGGAGGCCTCGCGCTTTGACCATTTGCTGATCGACGAGTACCAGGACACCAACGGCCTGCAGTACCGGATCGTCAAAGCTCTGGCCGATCGCCACCGTAACCTGTGCGTCGTGGGCGACGACGATCAGTCCATTTATGGCTGGCGGGGCGCCGAGGTGACCCACATCTTGAGCTTCAAGAACGACTGGCCTGAAGCCAAGGTCGTGCGCTTGGAGGACAATTACCGCTCCAAGGCGCCGATCTTGGAGCTAGCCAACACCCTCATCGCGCACAACACCACACGTCACAAGAAGGTGCTCCGGCCCTCGCGCGAGGGCGGCCTGCCACCCAAGATCGTGCGCTTCGACAACGAGACCAAAGAGGCCGAAGAGGTCGTGCGCGACATTCGTCAACGCATCGACGTGACGGACGGCCCTCGCACAGCTCCCAGCGACATCGCGATCCTGTTCCGCACCAACGAGCAACCGCGCGCCTTCGAGCTTGAGCTGCGCCGCGCTAAGATCCCCTATGTCTTGGTCGGCGGCATGTCGTTCTACGACCGCAAAGAGGTCCGCGACGTGCTCTCGTACTTGCGCGTCCTCTCCAACCCGAAGGACGAGGTCTCGCTCCTGCGCATCATTAACGTACCGGTACGCGGCATCGGCACGAGCAGCGTCGAGGCTCTGCTTGAGGCCGCCGTGGCAGCCGGCGAACCGCTATGGAGCGTGCTGCCCAAGGCGCTCAGCGACGGCACGCTGCCCGACCCCATCGCCCGCCGCGTCCAGGAGTTTTGCGGACTTATCGAGGGCTATCGGGCCAAAGTGACGCTGCAGCCGCTGGCCGAGTTGATGAAGGAGCTGCTCTTGGCCGTGGACTACCGCGCGGAGCTCACGCGCGCCTACAAGACCCCGGCCGATGTGGAAGCGCGCTGGGCGACAGTGGAGGAGCTGATCAACTCCGCCGCCCTCTACAGCGAGCGAGCCGAAGCCCCCTC
>JANNWK010000911.1:0-1765 GCA_031408355.1 Myxococcales bacterium | reverse complement strand
CTCGAGTTCGATCCGAACACGAGCGGATTTCCCGGCAGCAGCCAGCGAGAGCGCTTCGACTCGGAGGGCTGCCACAACTTCTGCGATTTGGTCGTCAGCGCTTGCGATTTCATTGCCTGTGCGCCCACCGACTACGTGTGTCAGATCCGCTGCCAACACATCGGCATGAACTGCGACTTCATGTGCGTCGACCTGCTGATCGCGAGCGAGTATCCGTAGCTAGCCGGCTTGCGCCGGTCGGACAAGGTGGCAGCAGCCTTAGCGTTCGTCTGGGGTCGGCGCCCGGCCCTTGATGGCCAGGCGCTGCCGGTGCTCGACGGTGAAGGCGATTCGCGTCTTTCCGGTCGCGGTGAGCAGGGCCTCCCTGAGCACGCGAACTTCCTCCTGAACGTAATCCAACCTGCGCGCCATGCGATCGTTGATCGCTTACGCGACCATCGCGATCAAGAACTGGAAGGTCACCGGCAGCATCAGCAGCGAGCACAATGCTCATCGGGTCACGCCATTTTCCAGCCTGTATTGTACCTAAAATCATGCGAGAATCCGACGCGACGACTTTCCGGACACTACGAGTTGCCTCGAACTGTTACGTCGGATTGTCCGCCCCGTCCATGGCGCCCCAAAGGCGGTCCGCTACCGCTGATTCTGGGGTAGGCTGCCGGCATGTCCTCCTCTGGTTTCCCGCCCGCCGCTGCCGCCAAGCGGCTCGCTCGCGTTGGCAGCGAGGCGCTGGAGAAGCTGAAGCGGGGCGAGTGGACGGTCGAGCAGTACATTGAGGATCGGGTCGAACGCGCGCTCGGCACGGTTGCGGTACCGCTCACCGCGGAGCAGCGAGAGTCCGTCCGAGAAACGCTGCGCACGCAGGCCGCGATCGATCCGGTGGTGTGCGAGTACGTGCGGTTGGCGACCCGCGGGGCCGTCGGAGCCGCTCGGTAGGAACCAAGATGGGCGGGAACGACAGCGTGAAGACAGAGCGAGCCGCGCTGTCCGGTCAGGGCAAAGTGGCTCCGCCGGTCGATGGGCCAGAGGTGCTTGAGCGCTTTCACGCCGAGCTTGAGCTGGTCAACATCATCGCGAGCCAGGTGGCGCGGACGCTTGGCCGCGGCGTGGAGTTCGACGACCTGCTGAGCGCGGGGCGCGAAGGCCTGTTGAACGCTGCGCGCCGCTACGATGAGACCCGCGGCGTTCCCTTCCGGGCCTACGCGAACTTCAGGGTGCGAGGGGCGATCCTGGACGGCGTACGCCAGATGTCCGCGCTCCCGAGACGCGCCTATGAGCGCCTGGCCGCGCTGGAAGCCGCGGCGCAAGTGAGCGAAGGCGAAGCGCAGTTTGCCTTCGCGCGACCGGCTCAATCGATGAGCGACGACGAAGCGGAAGGGCGCTTGGACGACCAACTCGCGGTCATGGCCACGGCCGCAGCCATCGGCATCTTCACCGAAGCATTGAGGAACGAGGCGGGCTTGGCCGCGGAGGCGCACCTGGGTGCCAGCCCGGAGGTCGCGTACTCCCACGCGCAAGTTCTAGCGAAGGTGAGAGGCGCCGTGGCGGAGCTCGCTGCCACGGAACGAGACGTCATCAGCCGGCACTACTTCGGCGCCGAAGGCATGGAGCACATCGCGCGCGACATGAACGTGAGTAAATCGTGGGTGAGTCGCATTCACACGCGAGCCATCGCTCGACTGACCAAGCGGCTTCAGAGCCTTGATAGCCCTGGCTAGGTTGCGCTCGCTAGCCACCCGACGGTCGCATGCCACTGGCGAACGCG
>JANNWK010000910.1:0-3226 GCA_031408355.1 Myxococcales bacterium | reverse complement strand
CCCGGGCAATCCGCGCACCGGCAGCCGCGTGCGGCCATCGGCGCCCGGTCCCACCGTCAGTGATAGCGCCCGACCGTCACCCGACTGCGCCACCGTCAGCAGCGTCGCGTCGCCGGAGACCCGCAGCTCGCGGACCTCGCGGGGCAGGCTCAGAGTGAGCGGCGCAACCACCTCGATGCTGACCTCGAGCAGGTGAGTGCCGCGCAAATCGATCGCGTCGCGGCCGTGCTTCGACCAGGACAGCTCGCGAATCAGCGGATGACTGCGCACGTAGGCGAGCACCTGCTCATCGGTGCCAGTGTATCCAAGGCGGGTCAGCTGCGGAAGGCGGTCGAGCTCGCCCCAGCGCACCGGCACGTCGCCGTCGCTAACGCTGACGTCGGATGTCGCCACTCGCACGGTCTTGCGCGCAGTGCCGAGGTCAAGCTCGATCTCGGTGCCGGGGCCCGTCGGCGCCGCCTTGTAGGCTCGGCGCGTCGTCTCGGGCAGCGCGTCCCAGTGCGCCTGCAGCGTGATGTGCAGACCCAAACTGAAACTGCTCCACTCGCCCTCGTCGTTACACACGCCGAGGGCGGGCACCGGCAGCACACCGACAGCGCGGAAATGCGCAGGCGGCGGCGTGGCCTCGACCTGGTGCCAGCCGAGCACGCCCTTCCAGCTGTGGTGATCGATGCGCAGCGGCTGCACGCCGCGCAACTCCTGGAGCGACGGCGGCGTCTCGCCGATCCAGTGCAGACTGGCCACGCACAGCCGTGCGTCCGTAGCGGCCACGACCTGGCACGCGGTCCAGCGCCCGTCGTAAAGCGGGATCGCCAGGACCGTGCCGACCGCGACCGCGGGCGCCGTCGCCGCAACCGGCCTGCGTGGCGTTGGTCTTGGCTTCCCAGCGACCGGTTGTGGTTTCGGTTTCGTCTTCGGTTTCGTCTTCGGTTTCGCCATCGGTTTCGGCTTACCCGGTTGACCGGCGCTTGCTCCTGTCATACTCTTCTGTCATCTAGGTATTACCATGCCGACTCCGATGCGCACCGTCTCTTTCAAGCTCCCCGAGGAGCTGAACGACGCTCTAAACCAGCTTGCGCGCTCTCGGGGCTCAAGTCGCTCCGCCCTTGTACGCGAGGCTCTCGAATCGCTCGCGAAGGGAAAGCGGCGCACCGTCACTTCACTCGCCGGCAGTTTGGTGGGGTCCGTCGAAGGCGCCAGCGATCTAGCAACCAATCGCAAACACATGTCCGGATACGGTAGGTGACCGCCGTCATCGTCGATACCGGGCCGCTCGTCGCGCTGCTCAATCGCCGGGAGCGCCACCATGCCTGGGCCAGCAAGGTCATGGACACCATCGAGCCGCCGCTCTTCACCTGCGACGCGGTATTGTCGGAGGCGTGTTTCTTGCTCCGAGACGCAGACGGTGGACCTGATGCTGTCCTGGAACTTGTCGCGCGAGGAATCGTCCGCTCCGACTTTCACGTCATGGCGGAGCTCGATCCGCTCCGCGCCCTGATGAAGAAGTTCGCCAACGTCCCGATGTCGCTGGCCGATGCTTGCCTGGTCAGAATGACCGAGCTCGACCAGAGGAGCGTTGTTCTCACTCTCGATAGCGACTTCGGCGTCTATCGGCGCAATCGCCGTCAGGTCGTCCCGACAATTTCGCCCAAAAAGGGCGGTGGCTAGCCGGGTGTTGCAGCTCGGACTCGCACTCGCACTCCAACTCGGGCACGAGCCTGAGCTCGCTTACGACTCCGCCAAAACCCGCTTGCGCCGCGGCAGCGCGCGCCCGGGCAGCGCGCGCCGAGCTCGCCGCGGCACCGCGGGCTTTTCTGACCGCACCCGCGTGCCCAAAATCCAGTCGAACCAGGGATACGACACGCACCAATTGGCGTCTTGATTGGCACCCATGTGGTGGTCGTAGTGGTGGGGCATGTGCTTTTTGCCCCATTCAACGTCGATGTGGGCCTTGCGATGCCGGTACAGGTAATTGAAGCTTGAGAACACCACGGCCAGCGTGAAGTACGGGGCCACCGTGATCAAAGGCAGGTGGAGCGCTGCCAGCAGCAGGATGCCGAGGACCTCTTTGCCTCGGTCCTTGTAGCTCCAGAAGGGCGCTTCGTAGCCCTTGTCGTACATGGCGTTTTTGCGGGCAACCCGGTGATGCTGCGCCCAGTGAAAACGGAAGATGCTGCCCTTGTGCTTACCCAGCCCGTGAAGCACATATTTGTGGGTGACCCATTCGACGGCGTTCGCGTGCAGCAGGCCGAGCGCGAGGCCTAACAACATGTCGGGCCTTGGCAGTTGGCGGCTTTCACGCGCTCACGCATCGTGAATCTAGTGTGAGCGATTATTCGGGCTCGGCAATGTGGGCAAGGTCAGTAATCTGTCATGCGTTGCGCGAGGGCGGCGCTTCCAGTGTGAGTGTGCGCAGGCTCCCTTTCGAGGCCGGAGGCCCTTAGCGCTGGCGCTTCGCGGCCGTTCGCTTCTTTGGAACTGTCGCCAACGCTTTCGGTTGGGCTTTGGCGCGCGCCTTGGCTTGGGCTGCTTTGCGGGGGCGCGCAGGCCGGCGCTTCGCCAGTTTCCCGCTGTCGAGCGCGCGAAGCGCGAGCAGTAAGTTCGACGTGGCCGCGACCCAGCGCTCTGGGCCGAAGTCTTGAAAGCCTTGCAGCGCTTGTTTCAGCTCGGCGAAAGCGGCGTCGTCCAGCTGAAGCGCATCAAGCTGCTTCAGCCGGGTGCCGAGGTCGCTCGCCGCTCTCTCGAGCGCGCTGCTGGGCGCGCTTGGGCGCACGGCCTTGGCCTGCTTGGCGAGCGAAAGCGAGCTCCGCCCGTCCAGGGCCTGCGCGTCGAAGTCTTGCTTCACCTTCCGAAAGTATTCGGCCGCTCTGCCGCCCAAAATGATGCTCTGCACCACGTCGAAGGCCAGGCTCAGCAGATCCGGCAACGCTGTCCCGTGCTCGTCCGTCCCGCGATCGTCGCCGCGCCCCTCGGTCAAGAAGCCGAGCGCGACCACGATGGGCCCGACGTTGACAGCCTCGCTGCCATCAGGGAGCCGCGCAATTCCGGATTCTCGCAGCAGCAACGTGTTGGGTTCGCTCACGTCGCAGCTACTTCTTCTTCGACTTTGAGCTGACGCCGCCCTTGGGGCGCTCGTCTGGGACGAGATCCGGGTTCGACCAGTAGAACTCGCTCTTGTGGCCCGATTCATCGGCGAAGCCCACGCTCTTGACCTCTACTTCGATCG
>JANNWK010000909.1:0-2540 GCA_031408355.1 Myxococcales bacterium | reverse complement strand
GGGAGGTCGAGCGTGACCGCCGTGGCCGAGGTCCGAAGCAGGGTGCGGACACGACTCGCCGGGCTGATTGTCGCAGGCTGGGTCTGCGTCGGCGCCTACGGTGGACTGGTGCAGGAGGCCGACCGGTGGCTCACGGCGTTTGGCAGCGATCTACAAACCTTGCTCGGCGTCCTGGCGCTAGCCTTGGTGGTGGGCGTCCCACTTGGTGCGCTGGCTGGCAGCGGACCGCGCTGGGTCGACGCCTCGCTCGGGTTCATGACGGACTGGATCGGCATCGTACCGGCCATCCTGCTGCTGGCCTTCGTGCGCAGCGAGCCGGCAAGCTGGGGCGTTAGCCTGCTGTGGCTGGGCGCTCTGCGCTCGCTCGAGGTCGGTTGGGTCGTGCGCAGCGCGTTGCTCCGAGGCGCCGCGAGCGACCCGACCTGGGCCAGCCGCAGCCTTGGCTACGTACCGCTCTCCGTATTTCTGCGTCACCAGTTGCGTGATACGGCGCGCCCAGCGTTGGCCCACCTAGCCCTCACACCTGCCTGGACCTTCCTCCTGGACGCCGTCGGCGTGGCAGCCGGCCTGGGCGCGGCTAGCTCGGATCGCAGTCTGGGCGCACTCGTGGGAGTTCAGGGTTCCAGGCTTTGGAGCGGCGCCAGCCTGACCGCCGTGGCGGCAGTCCTGCTCCTTACTTGGGCCCTCCAGGTGCTGGCCAGCGAGTGGAGCTTGCGGCTAGCCCGGAAATGACAAATATAGCCGCTGCCCACGATGTCTTCCCTTCAAGCGGTCACGGAGCGCACCTTCGAGCAAGAGGTGCTGATGAGCGAGCTGCCGGTCTTGCTCGAGTTTTCAGCCGAGTGGTGCGGCCCCTGCAAGCAGATCGCCCCCGATCTCGTTGCGCTCGCCCGCGAGCTGGAGGGCAAGGCCAAAGTGCTGACGCTCGACATCGACAAGTCGCCCAACATTCCGAGGCAGATGGGGGTGCAGTCTGTCCCGACCTTTGTTGTCTTCCATCAAGGCAAGCCGGTCGGGGGCAAGGTCGGCGCGCTGCGCAAGGCCGAAATGCGCAGCATGCTCGAGCCCTTCCTGCCGCGCGCCGAAGGCGCGATTCGCCCGGGGGAGCTGGTCCAGCTCCTGAAGGCGGGGCGGGTGAGCTTGGTCGACACGCGCGAGGCGCCCGTGTTTCAACGTGCCCACCTCCCCTCGGCCATCAACCTGCCGCTAGAAGAGATCGAGACGCGACTCGCGGAGCTTCACATGCTCCCCGCCACGCCCGTGCTCTACTGTCGCGCCGGCGACCGCACGAAGGATATGGCCGCGAAACTCGCGGAGCAGGGGCTACCCGTGGCGTTCCTGGAAGGCGGCGTGCTCGGCTGGGAAGCCAGCGGTCAAGCGCTCGAACGCGGCGAGTAGTTCCGAAGCCACTAGCGGTGCTGCGCGGCGTGCAGGGCCGCCGCGATGACCTGTTGCACGGGCACTGAGTGAGCTTGGGCGGCGCGCGCACAGGCGTCGAATTCGGGTTTGATTTGTGGGGGTCCGAACGGGCCGCCAGCGATCTTCACCGGGATCGGGCCGAACGCGGTCGTCACTTCGATGAACTCGCGTGGACGCTCGGAGCGAGCCACGGCGTAGCGACGCAGCCCGATGCTGCTCGTCTCGCGCAGTACGACGCCTTCGAGAACCGCCAGGTTGTGGGCAGCGCCCAGCACAGCGATGGTCAAGCCCGGCCGCCCCTTCTTCATCGTTATGGGAGTGGCCCAAGCGTCGAGTGCCCCTGCCGCCATCAGCCTGGCGAGCGCATGACCGGCAAGTTCGCCGGTCATGTCATCGACGTTGACCTCGATGACGTAGTGGGTGTCGCCCTCCGACACGTTCGATTCCGGCTGGGGCGGCTCGCCCAGGACAACCCGAAGCGCGTTCAGTCGAAAAGGCAACTGCCGGGTTCCGACGCCCCAACCAATGCCCAGCGGCGAAAGCGCCGGCCAGCGCGTGAACCTCGTCGCCTGCGACGCCACGATCGCAGCGCCCGTCGGTGTGACCAACTCCGCTTCGATGTTGGCGTCGTAGGTGGGGACTCCTCGCAGGCAAGCAACCGTGGCCGGAGCCGGCAGGGGCAAGACACCGTGCCGACAGGTGACCTGCCCGAAGCCCATCGGCAGCGGAGCACAGATGACCTCCGCGTCGAGATAGGCGAGAGCCGCAGCTGCCCCGACCACGTCCGCGATGGCGTCCACGGCGCCCACTTCGTGAAAAGTGACGTGGTCGAGGGACATGCGGTGAACGAAGGCCTCGGCCTCGGCAAGGCGTCGGAATATCGCGACCGCACGCCGTCGCACGCCGTCATCCAGGCTGGAACGCTCCAGCAGATCCAGGATCTGAGCGTAGTTGCGCTCGGGATGCTCGCCCTCAGCGTTCACGACGAAACGGCAGCCACCGATCACGCCCGACTGAGCGGCCTGCAGCTCCGTGACGATGCCTGAAATACCCAGGGCCAGAATGGCCTGCTGAACGATCTCGAACGGCACACCAAGATCGACGAGCGCCGCCACCGTCAT
>JANNWK010000908.1:0-22212 GCA_031408355.1 Myxococcales bacterium | reverse complement strand
GCATGGCACCGAGATCCTGCTTTCCCAGGAACACGCGCGCGTCCAGGGGGAACAGGATCAACGCCACCTCGTGCTCAAGAGCCGCGTCATCGGCCTGGCTCGCGGATGGCAGCAAGGGCGGCAGCGGCAGTGGCTGGAGTGCGCCTGCGGGACCATGCCGGCTCCGCGCGCGCTGTTCGGAGACAAGGTACAGCGCGCCCGCCCCCAGCAGCACCAGCAAGGCGGCCCACGGCCAGCGCCTGACCTTCTCGCGGAGCCGGAGCCGGGCAAGCTCAGCGGCGTCGCCCGCGCTGGTCGCAGGCAAAGGCGCGCCGGACACCGGCGCTGCGCGCGGCTGCGCCAGCGCCGAGACCGGCAGCCCTGCGCCGAGACGAGTCAGGTCAGCCGCCAGCTCAACCATGCTCGCGTAGCGCGCTGGGGGCTCTTTCTGCAGGCAGGTGTCAACGATAGCTTCGAGTTCGCTCGAGACGTGAGCCGCGCGAGCGCTGAGCGGCATGGGCGCTTCGGTGGCGTGCAGGGTGAGCACGGCGATGGCGTTCTCGCCCTGAAACGGCACTCGGCCGCAGGCCATTTCGTAGAGCATCACCCCGAGCGCGTAGACGTCCGTGCGCCCGTCGGTCGACTTGCCCAGAGCTTGTTCGGGCGCCATATACGCGGGCGTACCAAATACGGCCCCAGCGTGCGTGAGCCGGGCCTGACTGACGCCGAACTTGGCGATACCAAAGTCCAATATTTTCACGAAATCCGCGTCGCCCTCGCGCTCGCACAAGAAAACATTGTCGGGCTTCAGGTCGCGATGAACGATGCCGGCAAGGTGGGCCGCCCCCAAAGCCTCGGCGATTTGCGTACCTATTCGCGCGATCCGCTCAAGCGGTAGCGGAGCCCAACCCTCGATCAGATCGGCCAGGGAGCGCCCCTCAAGATGCTCCATCACCAAATATGCGGTGCCGTCAGGCAACTTACCGAAATCGAGCGTGTCGACGATGTGAGCGTTGCCAATCGCCGTTGCCGCCGTGGCCTCCGCGTTGAAGCGCTGGATCGCCTCCGCATCCGATGCCAGGTGCTGACGCAGCACCTTCAAAGCCACCAGCCTGCCGACCGCTACGTGGCGTGCCTCGTAGACGATCCCCATCGAACCAATACCCAGCACGGAATCGAGCTGATAGCGACCGTCAACCAGCTGACCGACGAGGTTCTCCTTGTCGCTGAGCGACGAGGCCGGCGGCTCATCGATCGCGAGGGCAACCCTCGGCAGCGTGGCGTGTTCTAGCTCCGAATCGAGCTCTAAATCGGCACCTTCATCGCCATCGACCAGCAAGAGCGCGCGCCGCTTTGCCGGCGTGGGAGCGCTCGGCGGCAGCGTCTTCTCAGAATCCGACCGCGTCTTGACGCGCGTCTCGGTCGCCGGGCGCCCAGCGGGCGGCTCCGGCGCCGGCGACTCCGGTTTGGAACCGCTCATTTCGCGGCCGCGAGCAAGCGCGCGGCATCCAGCGCTCCGTACGTGAAGATGAGATCCGCGCCCGCCCGCCGCAGGCAGAGCAGGCTCTCCATGAGGCAGCGGTCGTAGTCCAAGAATCCCCGCTCGGCCGCGACCCGGAGCATCGTGTACTCGCCGCTCACGTGATAGGCCGCCACCGGCAGCGCCGTGAGCTCCCGGACACGACTGAGCACATCGGCGTAGGGCAAGCCAGGCTTGACCATCAGGATATCGGCGCCCTCCGCCTCATCCAAGCGGACTTCGCGCTCACACTCGCGAACGTTGGCTGGATCCATCTGATACGTCTGCTTGTCGCCGCTGCGGGGGGCTGAATCAAGCGCGTCGCGGAAAGGCCCGTAGAATGCGGACGCGTACTTCACGCAGTAGCTCAGGATCGAAACCTGCGTGTGCCCCGCGGCGTCGAGGGCCTCGCGAATCGCGCGCACGCGCCCGTCCATCATGTCGGAGGGTGAAACAATGTCAGCCCCCGCCTCGGCCTGCGCCACCGCCATGGCGGCGAGAATCGGCAGCGTTACATCGTTGTCGATGCGACCGTCGATCACCACGCCGTCGTGACCGTCCGAGGAATAGGGATCGAGCGCAACGTCAGTGATCACAAGCAGCTCCGGCAGCGCCTGCTTCAGTGCCCGAATCGCTCGTTGCATCAGGCCCGACGGGTTCGTGCTCTCGCTGCCGCGCGGATCTTTGACGCTGTCCGAGAGCGCGGGAAACAGCTCGACGGCTGGAATGCCAAGCCGGAACGCTTCTCGCGAAAGCTCGACCAGCGGCTCGATGCCAAGCCGCGCCTGCCCGGGCATCGAAGCAATCGGGGTTCGGCTCGTGTCGCCCTCTTGGACGAACAACGGCAGCACCAAATTGCTCGACGAAAGCGTGGTCTCCCTGACCAGGGCACGCAGGCCCAAGCTTTTCCGGTTCCTTCGCGGTCGCGACAACATCCGCCCCAAGCTACCCTCTCCAGGCGCCTCGCCGGAAGCAAAACGGCGAGTTTCTGACGCCAGCCTGAGGCCGGCAGCCCTCCGCCAAAGGAATCAGCCGTTTCTCACGCGCTCGAAGGATAGGTCCAGGTTCTCCTCCTCGCACTGCCGGGCAAGTTCGCCTCGAAGCTCGGCCAGCGCGACCTCCGACGGAACTTGCAGCTCCGCTTCCAGCACGAACATCGGGGTGCCGCTGAGCGGCGCGTACACCAGTCGAGACTCGAGAGCCGCGACGTTCACCCCGCGCCGCGCCAGGATCTCGCTCACGCTGAGGACGATTCCAGGCCGATCAAAGCCGGTCACCTCAAGTCGGTAGGCCAGGAACGCCTTCGGCTGTGCGTGGCCGGTCCGTTTCAGCAGCACGCGCAGGCCCAGGCTCTCACCGAGCGGCGCCGCGACCCGCTCCACGGCGCTCGCAGCCTGCTCATCGCCCGACAGCAGCACGAGCAACGCGAACTCGCCGCCAAGGATAGCCATCCTGCTATCCTCGAGGTTGGCGCCGGCTGCGTGGATCGCGCTGGCAATGCGGTTGACCAGACCGGGCCGATCCGGTCCCACCGCAGTCAGAACCAGATACGCCTTGGGCTTGGGGTCGGAATCGACAGGCACGTGTCCCAGGCTACCAGAGTTCCCGCTTGCCTCAGAGCACACTCAGAAATTCCAGGAATTTTCCAGCCGTTTGCGGCGCCTGACCGGCGCGCTTGCGGCGCGCCTGCTCTCGGTTCCATTCGGCCACGCGCGCTTGATAGGCGGCCGTAGCACTCTCGTGTCGTTGGTGCAGCTCGCGCAACGTGTCCGGGTCATTCTCGCCGTCCAGCTCGTACTTGCAATCGGTTGCCTGAATGAGCTTCAGCCGACGCAGTTTGCCCTGTTGGGTGTAGGTCGGATCGAAAGGAAAAATCCGACAGCCAGCCGGACGACTGGCGTAGATGGTGCAGCGATCATCCGCGCCGAGGAAATGGCAACCGCCGCGACCCTGTCGCATCACCATCACTCGCTTGCCTTGACGCAGCCGCACAAAGGCCTCGGGTTCGTCATCCATGTCGATGCCCATCCGGTCGACCCAACGTACGAAATCACGAGCGTCATCGCCGGCCCGCTGTTGAATGCGGACGATGTCAACGTCGGTCAAGGGCAGGAGCGGGTCCTTGCAGCAGTTGCCACAACCCGTGCAGCGGAACTTCAAGAACTTTTCGCCAGTCGTCATCTAAAGACCGCACTAACACAGGCTTGAATTCGGTAAAATCCGCCTTCATGCCGGGTCGGGACGCCGAGCCGGAGCCGCTTGGGCCGCGCCTGTTCCAGCGAGTTCTGGCGAGTTCTGGAAAAGGCGCCCGCGGGAGGCGCACGGTGTGCAAGACTAAGCGATCGTAGGGCCCTGAATGTCGCTGAAGATTGACCAGGATCATTCGCGCTTCCGCAATATCGTGCGGGGCAAGATCCGGCAGAACTTGCGGCGCTATATCTCGCAGGGCGAGATGCTGGGGCGCAAGGGCAAGGACCTCGTGTCCATCCCCATCCCGCACATTGAGATCCCTCGCTTCACCTTTGGGGAGAAGCAACAGGGGGGCGTCGGCCAAGGCGATGGCGACGCCGGGGATCCGTTGGGTGGTGAGGAGGAGGAAGGCGAGGACGGCGCGGGTAAGGCCGGCAAGGACGCCGGGCAGCACGCGCTTGAGGTCGACGTCACGCTCGACGAGCTGGCCGACATCTTGGGCGAAGAACTGGAGCTGCCGAAGAGCGAGAACAAGGGCAAGAGTCGGATCATCGCCGCCAAAGATCGTTACACCGGCATCAGGCGGGTAGGGCCCGAGTCGCTGCGCCACTTCAAACGCACCTACAAGGAAGCCTTGCGGCGCGCGATCGCAAGCGGGACCTACGACCCGGGCAACCCGGTGATCGTGCCCCAGCACGACGACAAGCGCTTCCGCTCGTGGAAGGAAGACCACGAGCCCGTTGCGAACGCGGTCATCATTTACATGATGGACGTCTCCGGCTCGATGGGTGACGAGCAGAAGGAAATCGTGCGCATCGAGAGCTTCTGGATCGATACCTGGCTGCGCCGGCAGTATCAGGGCCTGGAGAGCCGCTACATCATCCACGACGCCGTGGCGCGCGAGGTAGACCGCGATACGTTCTTCAAGACGCGCGAATCGGGCGGGACGATGATTTCCAGCGCCTACAAGCTAGCCGCTCAACTGATCGCTGAACACTACCCCGCGAGCGAGTGGAACATTTACCCCTTCCACTTCTCGGACGGCGACAACTGGTCGATGGACGACACGTTGACCTGTGTGGAGCTGCTAAAGCAGGAGATCTTGCCTAAGGTCAATTTGTTCGCCTACGGCCAGGTCGAGAGTCCCTACGGCTCCGGTCAATTCATCAAGGACCTGCGCGAGCACTTCAGTGCCGAAGACGCCGTCATCGTGAGCGAGATCCGCGATCGTGATGCGATCGTCGGAAGCATCAAGGACTTTCTGGGCAAGGGGAAGTAGGAGAACCAGCCGTATGGCGCAATTTGCCACCAACACGACGCTGCCCAGGTACCTGCGCGTGGAGCAGGAGAAGATCGAGAAGATCGCCAAGGGCTATGGGCTCGACCCATTTCCGACCGTGTTCGAGATGCTCAGCTACGACCAGATGAACGAAATCGCTGCGTATGGCGGGTTCCCCAACCGCTACCCGCATTGGCGCTTCGGCATGGAGTACGAGCGACTGAGCAAGAGCTACGAGTACGGGTTGTCCAAGATCTACGAGATGGTCATCAACTCGAACCCCTCGTACGCCTACTTGCTGGAGGGCAACAGCCTCACGGATCAGAAGCTTGTCATGTGCCACGTGATGGGACACGTGGACTTCTTCAAGAACAACTTCGCGTTCAGGGCGACGGACCTGGATGCCGGCGAAACCGTGACCGACCCGATGCGGACCTCTGGCGGAGGCTATGCGCCGAACCGCAAGTGGGTCGACAAGATGGCCAATCATGGCTCCGCCGTGCGGCGCATCGTCGACCGCTACGGCGTGCCTGCCGTGGAGGAGTTCGTCGACACCTGCCTTTCGCTCGAGAACCTGATCGATCCGTGGTCCCGGTTTGTAGTTCGACGGCGCGAATCTCAACCCGACGAGGATGGCCCCGCGCAGGTGGAAGTGCCGCGGCTCAGGGCCAAGGACTACATGGAGGAGTTCATCAACCCCTCCGAGTACATGGCGGAACAGAAGAAGAAGCTAGAGGCCGAGCGCGACCGCGATCACGGCAAGTTTCCTGCCCAGCGTGAGCAGGACATTCTGATGTTCTTGATCGAGCACGCGCCCCTGGAGCGCTGGGAGCGCGCCATCCTCAGTATCATCCGCGACGAGGGCTACTACTTCGTGCCTCAGATGCAGACAAAGGTGATGAACGAGGGTTGGGCTAGCTACTGGCATTCGCGGATGATGACCAACGACGTCTGCGACTGGAGCGACATCGTCGACTACGCGGAGAACAACGCTGGAGTCATGGCGACCTCGGGTGGGAAAATGAATCCGTATAAGCTCGGGGTCGAGCTGTTTCGCAGCATCGAGGAGCGTTGGGACAAGGGACAGTTCGGTCGCGAGTGGGAGGACTGCTCGGATTTGGACGAGAAAAAGAACTGGGACCTTCGGCTCGGTCTCGGTCGCGAGAAGATTTTCGAGGTCCGCGCCATGTACAACGACGTCACCTTCATCGACGAGTTCCTGACGCCTGAGTTCGCGCTCCAGCACAAGCTTTTCACGTTCAACTGGTCGAACCGAAACGACCGGTTCGAGGTCGAATCCCGCGAGTTCCGGGGCGTAAAGGAGAAGTTGCTTTCGCAGCTGACGAACTTCGGCAACCCCTTCATTTTCGTGGAAGACGGGAACTTCGAGAATCGCGGCGAGCTGCTGCTCAGCCACGACCATCGCGGCGTGGATCTGCGGGCAGACTACGCCAAAGAAACCCTCTCCAGCCTGGTGCGCGTTTGGCGGAGACCGGTCTGCATCGCTACCCTTGTCGATGGCAAGCGCACGATGCTTAGGTTCGACGGCAAGGATCACTCGGTCAAGAGCGATGCCCCCTAGCCCTGGCGCGAACGAGGACACAGCGGAGTGGCTGACGCGGCTTGAGCCTGACGAATGGATCCGGCGCGGCTTGGCCGAGCTTGCGCGGGCAGAACAACGACTGGCAGAGCACGACCGAACCGGCGGAGTCCTGGGACTCCGCCGAGCTGCCGGCATGGCTCTCAACGGGGCGCTCTGCAGGAGCTTTCGAGCATGGGGCCGCACGTACATCGAACACTTGCACGCCATCGCGAAGGACCCGCAAGTGCCGCCCGCTGCCCGGGAAGCGGCACGGCTCTTGAACAGCATTGAGACGGACAAGGGGCAGTCACTGATTCGGCTGACCCCGCCCGGCGAGGTGGTTCGCTGGGTGGAGGCCACCAAGACAGTCATGGCTCATGCCTACGCGATCGTACACGGTGCGGTGGGTCAGCAGTCATGAAGTGGCTTGCGTCACTGGCAGCCGTGCTCTCGGCCTGCGGAGCCAGCGCCGGCGAGCCCAAGGCCCCGCTTCTGCCCGCCACCCCGCCGACGGGCGCGTCGAAGGCCGCCACAGCGTCGTCGGCGCCCCCGTCCCCGGCGAGCGGGAGCTCCGTCCAAGCCGCCCCGCCCAGCGCCGCGGTAGCCACGCCCAGCGATGCTCCAGCCGTTCCACCGCTCGCAGCCGCTCCAGAGCAGGCCACGCCAAACGTGTTGGCTCGCGGTACGGGAGACCTCGCTGACCAGGAGCTCGCTCTGGCTGACGCCGCCTACGAAGCCGAAAACTACAAACAAGCGCGACTTCACTACCGAAAAGCCGAACGGCTGTCCCCGCGAGATCCGGCGCCTAAGGTCGGGCTCGTGCGCGTCAGCGTCTCGGAGGCCGATCTGCCGTTGGATTTCGCGGCAGCCCCGAACGACCCGCGCATCCCACCGCTGCTCAGGCAGCTCGAGCTCGCCCTGAAGCTCGATCCTCGGTATGGGCCGGCGCAGCTGGAGCGCGGGCATCTACTGCTGATCCAGGGCAAGGCCGAGCTGGCTTTGCCGGCGCTCGAAGGCGCCGCGCTGTCCATGCCGCGGCAGCCCGAGGCCCAGTCGGCCGTCGGCGTGGCGCTCACGGCGCTCGGCCGCGCGCAGAGTTCGCTCCCCTATTTCGAACGCGCCGCGGCGCTTGACCGTGATAGCCCGGAGCGGCTCGGCAACTTGGGCGCGGCCTACCTGCTGCAGGGCAAGACAGCCGAGGCCGTGCAGGCCTTCGAGCGGGCCGTGCTGCTGGCGCCGGGCAGCGCACGCTTTCAGAGCGATCTCGGCACCGCGTATTTGGCCCAGAATCGGGTCGATCGCGCGCTGCCCGCGCTAAAGCGAGCCGTCGAGCTGGAGCCCAGGCGGGCGACCTATCTGAGCAACCTCGCCTACGCACACCAGTTGAACAACGACTACTCGCTGGCCGTGGCCACGGCCGAGCAGGCGACGCTTCTCGATCCCAAGCTCGGCAGCGCGTGGCTCAACCTCGGGACCGCGCGCGCGCGCCGCGGCGAGCTGTCACAGGCCGAGGCCGCCTTCCGCCGTGCACTCTCGCTGGATCCTGAGGATCCGCGAGCCCACGCCAACTTGGCGGAGCTCGCGGAGTTGCGCGCGAAGAAATCTGGGGCGCCCTGATCGCGGCCCGGCTAGGGTCGGTCTTGTGATGGTTCGCGCCTCGCTTGAGCCAGAGCAGCCTACCTGGCGGCTCGGCTTCTGCCTAGCCTTCAGCGCCAGCTTGGCTGGGCTCGGTTGTGGTGGCAGCGAGTTCACATCGGCCAGCGCCGCTGGCGCTCGCGACACGGGAGGAGCCAGCACCGACGGGGGCGCCGCCAGCGGCGGCAGTATGAGCAGCGGCGGCGCGCGAGCCGGCAGCAGCAGCGGCGGCGGCCCGAGTGGCGGTAGCGCCTCGGGAGGCGGCCCCAGTGGCGGAGCTGCGAGCGGCTGCGCGTGCCCGAGCGGCCAATACTGTCGGGAAGGCTCGACCGATTGTTTCGATTGTGGCGACTTCGCTCGGCTCCGTTTCGACGATCCGAAGGAGCTCGTCGCGCTATCGGCGGTGGGCGCGGGCAGCCTGCGGTTTCCGCGGGTCGGCGAGACGCCCACAGATCTGTTCTACCGCTCGGCCGCGCTCGGCGGCCAGACACTTTGGCACACCACCGATCTGGCCACGAGCGCCGGGGATACACTGGACGCGCAGTTCCCTGCTGACAGCGCGCCGTTGCTGCTTACGGGCGGGGTCAGCGGATTCGGGGAAAGGCCGGAGGATGTCTTCAACTTTGTCTTCGATCGTAAGGTCGAAGGTGGAAAGCCGAAGCTCTACTGGGGGCTGTGGTCGAACGGCTCGCTGGTGGTGGCGGTGGCGCCTGCCCCGTACAACGCCAGCGGCACGAACGATTCCAGCATGGCCGTCGCGCTTGAACCTGGCGGGGCGGGGCCGGCACGCGCCTACTGGATGACTGACCGCGACGCGGGCGCCGGGCTCCAGTTGGCAACCGGGATCCTCACGCCGAATGGGCCGGGCGGACTCGTGCCGCTCAGCGTGGGCTCGCCAGGCTGCGCTGCCGACCAGGCCGACCTCACGCCTTGGATCACCAACGACGGGTCGGCGCTGGTCTTCAGCAATACCGGCGTGGACGATCAGTGCCTGCCACTCGGCACGGGCAGCGACCTACAGATCGCGCTGATGGACCCCGTCTCAGGCCTGCAGCAGCCCGGCAGCCCGGCCCTGCCGATAAGTGACGTCAACAGCCCAGGAAACGACACGGATCCGAGCTTTTCACGCGATCTCTGCGAGCTGTATTTTGCGTCGGATCGGGGCGGGGATGGTTTCGATCTGTACCGCGCCCGGCGTCGCTAGCCCGCGCCGCGTCACTCGCCGCCCATCATCGTCACGTAACGGTCGATGACGGCGTGTGCCTCCGCAGGCAGCGAAGAAAACTGCAGACCCACGGCACCGGTGATGCGCGCTGCCTTGACCCACCGGGCCGTGGCAGACACCTCGATCACGCGACCGGTCATGGGCAGAGCGAAACGAACCTGCACCAGTTCGGCCTGCTCGAAAGCTTGGGGGGCCAAGACCAGCAAGCCACCGACTGAAACGTCCTCGCTGCGCCCGTCCAGCACCATGTCGCCATGCAGGATGCGCACCGGCGTGACATAAGGGGCCCGCGGAAAGCGCCGCCGCGTCGCGGGCAGCGGGAGCGGCGGCGGCAGCGGCGCCCTGGAGGGGCCGCCCGCCGAAGGCCGGCTGTCTACAATCAGCGAAGGTGTCCCCGCGCGCGCCGGCGGCGGTGGCGGTCCGGGTCGGATACCGAGGAGCGAGCCGGGCGCTGCGCCCGGAGCCGCCTTGCGCAGGGCTAGCCCGAAGCTCTCCGCGGTGGCGTGTCGCGCCGCCGGGTCACTCGCGCAGGCGCGCTCGATGGCGGCCGCCAGCTCCGGCGGAACCTCCGGCACCTTTTGACGGAGCGGCACCAGCGCCTCGGTCGACACCTTGAGCAGCACTTCACCGAAGTTGCCCTCGAAGGGCACCGTACCGGCCAAGCACTCATACAGCGTGATCCCGAGCGCGTAGATGTCGGTGCGGGCGTCGACACCGCGGGCCAGCAGCTGCTCCGGAGCCATGTATTCGGGGGTACCGAGAAGCGCTCCCTCTTGAGTCAGCTTGTTGTTCTCGGTAGGCATGCTGGCGACGCCGAAATCGAACAACTTGACGACCTCTTGCCCCTGTTCGTCGCGCGCCACAAACACGTTACTGGGCTTGATGTCGCGGTGGATGATGCCCCTACGATGTGCCGAGGCCAGCGCCTCGCACAGCGAGGCTCCCACCCACGCCACCTCGGCCGCAGCAAAGCGACGGCGCACCGCCAAGATGCCCTCCAGACTGCGCCCTTCGAGCAGCTCCAGCACGAGATAGGGAGTGCCGTCCTCCGTTTCGCCCGCATCAAGGGCCGCGACCACCCCGGGATGGCGCGCCTGGGAAAGCGCGAGCGCTTCACGCAACAGGCGCGCTCGCGGTTCGGCCGCCGAGCGGTGCTCCGGAACCAGTAACTTCAAGGCAACCGAACGCTTCGTATAGACGTGCTCGGCCTCGAAGACGGCGCCCGCCCCGCCCCGGGCGATCTCGCGCTTCAAGAGGTAGCGACGGTCGATAGTCGAGCCAATGTCGAGTGACACGAGGCCGATCCTACCTTAGAATTCCCGCGAGGTGGACGATGCGTGACGAGAGCGCGAGCGACGCGCGCTACTCCCCTACCCTGACCCGGACGGGCTCAGGCAAAGGAAGGGCCGGCAACTCGCCCGAGCGAATGCGCACCAGGGCCTGCCGACGGCTCTCGAGCCGCCCCGTGAACGCCCGGAGGCCGAACTCGGCGCCGTCACGCACGGAGTCGAACCGAGCACTGACCAGGTACAGCCCCGGCCTGCCAAAGGTGAATCGAGGGCAGAGTTCGCTGAGCAAGCTAACGGCGCCCACGACTCCGCCCAGTTTCAAGCCCGAATAGGCCTGGCGGTCTGGCGAGCGGTCGTCGGGTTGAGGGTCACAGCGGCGAACTCCATCTGGTCCGTGCACCTCGAAGCTAACTAGTTCGCGCCGAAAATAGACGGTGTTCTTCGCGGTGCGGCTCTTGAGTTGGAGCTGTACGGTGGCGGTGCGCTCGTTGGCCGCGTCCGAACCGCGCAGCAATTGCAGCTCGAGCGGCTGGTCGAGTTCTGGCGGCACGCTGGGTCCCGCGATCTCGGCGTCGAGGACGAAGGAGTTTGCCGTCAATTCCTTGACGCGAGAGTCCGTGTCGGGCGCGACCTCGGGCACCGGCTCGGCTCCGGCGGGCGAGACGAGCGCTCGAACGGCGACGAAGGGCGCCTCCTGCAGCGAAGGGATTTCCTGCCGCGCGCCTCCTCGCCAAACGACCCGCGCGGGCTTGGGCGAGAAACCGAGACGCGGAGTCACGCTGAGCCCCTGGCTAAGGAGCGACTCGCCCTGACCGGAGATGCAATACAAACGCGGATCGAACGTCTGCACGAGCCCCTCACCCGGCTCGAGCACGAACGGCGTCTCTCGCTCGGCAGGCGCCGCGAACAGGAATGCCTCCGGCAGTTTGCACAACGTGGGGGCCGGCTTCTTCTGCCATTTCGGCCGGGGCTTCTCCGGGTCCTCGGGCCGCTCCAGGGACAACGTGAGGCGGCGAGGGTCGAGCAAGATGCGGGCGGCCTCGGTCCCGCGGTTGATCACCGAAAAGAGCCAGAGCTGGCCGGCTGGACGCGGCAGCACGTCGAAGTGCACGTGGAGCGGATTGTCGGTCGCCAAAGGCTCTCCCGACTTCGCGACCAGCGCCTTGAGCAACGCCGGATCCAGCGGGGCGGGCGGCGCTTGAACGCCCGCCTCGGCTCCAGCATCGGCTTCAACCGCTGCGCGCTCGTCGCCGCCGGCCCCCGTCGTGGGGCTCACGACCGCGCCGCTGGCCTCGACCTCGCGCTGGCCGACGCTGCTGCCGACAGCGGGTTGGCTACCGCCGCAGCCGAGCAAGGACTGGGCGGCCAGCGCCATCAAGAGACTGCCAAGACGCATGCAGCCCCGCTACCATGGCCCGGATGCGCGGCCTATACCCGATCGTGGACCTAGATACCCTGGCGATCCGAGGCATCACCGCGCTCGACTTCGCAAGGGCTGTTCTGGCGGCGGGACCTGCGCTGCTGCAGCTGAGGGCCAAGCACCAGACGGCGCGCGAGGTGCTGACCCTACTGACCGAGCTGAAGCCCTTGTGCGCCAACGCAGGCACGCTTCTATTCGTCAACGATCGACCCGATCTAGCCCTGCTAACAGGAGCCGACGGGGTCCACGTCGGACAAGAGGATCTGCCCGTCGCGGAGGTTCGAAAACTGCCGGGCAAGCTGCGCGTGGGCGTCTCCACTCACAGCATTGCGCAGTTAAAACAGGCGCTGGAAACAGATCCTGACTATGTCGCGCTCGGCCCCATCTTCCCCACGACTTCCAAGCAGCGGGCTGAGCCAGCCCTCGGGCTAGAAACGTTGACCGAGGCCAGCGCGCTCGCCGCAAAGGCCGGCATCCCGCTGGTGGCCATCGGCGGGATCCAAAGCGAGCATGCCCCAGCGATAGCTCGCGCTGGCGCGCTCGGCGCAGTCATCCTGGACTTGCTAGCCGACGGTGGCGACGCGACTGCGGTGCAAGCCCGCGCCCAGAAGCTTCATGCGCTCCTAGGAGGCTGAAGCCCCGACGTGCCCGACGCCGTCAAGCGCGGCGCAGCTTGGCCATCATGGCTTCGAAGGCGAGCTGCGGGCCCACGTTGCGCTCGAGATCGCCAAGCGCGCGTCGCACCAGCTCGTAGCGGCGCGCGCAGCGACGCGCTTCGTCAGGGGCGAGCGCCACCAGCTCGCGCGCGCGCAGCGCCAACGTTTGAGCCAGGTGCCCAAGCAGGTCGAACAGCTCGTGGCGGTCGAACTTCTGCTTCTCGGAGAAACTCAGCGAGGCGGCCAGATCTGGGGCCGAGCACCCTTCCAGCACGGCCTGGGCGAAGGCCTCCCGCTCCGCGAAAATCTCCGGTTCCGCGAGTGAAAGCGCTTGCTCCATACTGCCGTGCGCCAACACGGAAAGCTTGGGGTCCAGGCCGCGAGCGGCCAGCAACTGGGCCACGACGGCTTCTGGCAACGGACCGAACCTTACGGGCAGCGTGCGTGATCGGATGGTATCAAGTAGCCGACTCGGGCGGCTGGTGACGAGGATGAAGAACGTGGCCGGCGGTGGCTCTTCAAGTGTCTTCAGCAGCGCGTTGGCCGCGGAGACCGTAAGCTCGTCGGCGCCGCGTACCACGCACACCAAAGCGCGGCCTTCATGCGGCGCGAAACCCATCCGAGCCAGCAAGATCCGCCGGACCTGTTCGATGCTGATCCCGGACGCTTCACTGGCAGCGATAACGCCCTTGTACAGTCCGCGCTCGAGCACGAGCAGATCAGGATGCACGGGAAGCTCGGTTCCCTCACCGCGCGAGGACGAGCAGCGACCGCAAGCGCCACACACGCCGCAGGCCAAGGGCGTCGGCTGCTCGCAAAGTAGCGCCCGCGCCAGCGCCAGCGCCGCCAAACCCTTGCCCACCCCCGCCGGCCCTTCGAATCGGTAGGCGTGGTGGACCCGGCCGGTGCCAAGCGCGTGCGTGAGGGTCGCGACGGCGGACGGCTGACCTAGGACTTCGGCAAAGGACATGGAGGCACGGTCTCTTGAGCTGGCTCGACGAGGCCCAAGCCTCGGCCCCCACGAGCATGCCAGAAGGTGCCCGAAACGCGGTGTGGTAGAGCTTACCCGCTGACAAATGTCCGGTTTCTCCCTGCCCGCCCTAGTCCGACCCGAGCTTTCCGAGCTCTCAGCCTATCTGCCCGACCTTGAGCCCTACCGCATCCGGCTGGACGCCAACGAGGCGCCGCCCCTGTTGGGCGCCTCCGCGCACGCGCGGATCGCGGCAGTGCTCTCGCAGGGAAACTGGGAGCGCTATCCGGATCCCACGCTCGGGCCATTGCGGCGGGCGATCGCCAGCAGCTTGGGCGTCACGCCGGACGAGGTACTGCCTGGCGTCGGTAGCGATGAAGTCATCAGCTTGCTCATGACCGCCTTTGTGCGCCCGCTCGGCAAGTCAAACGTCGCTACCGTACTCACAACGACGCCTACGTTCGTTATGTACAAACTCAGTGCGCGGTGTCGCGGACTCCAAGTCTTGGAAGTGCCGCTCGACCAGGACTGGGATCTGCCGGTCGCCGCGCTCAAGAGCGCGCTTTCGATCGCGACGCCGAACTTGGTGTTCATCGCCAGCCCGAACAATCCGACCAGCAACCTCGTGTCACTGGACCGCCTCGAGCAAGTCATTCAAGCGGCGCCCCAGTCGCTGGTGGTCATCGATGAGGCCTACGTCGCCTACGCGGAGCGCGATCAGCTTGAACTCTACCGCCGACATGAGAACGTCGCCATCTTACGCACGCTGTCCAAGCTAGGTTTTGCAGCTTTTCGACTTGGTTTCCTGGTGGCCCGCCCCGAGGTGATAAGCGTGCTCGACAAGGTGCGCCTGCCCTACAACGTTCCAATGCCCACTCAACGGGTGGCTGAGCTCGCCTTCAGCGAGCTAGCGGGCGACATCCAACGGCTCGCCGCCGAGGTCGTTGCGGAGCGGACTCGGCTTGCGGAAGAGTTGCAGCGCCTGCCGCGCCTCACCATCACGGCCAGTCAGGCTAACTTCCTCTGGCTGCGCACGGAACGCCCAGCCGGCGAACTCTACGAAGCCCTCAAGCAGCGCAGCATTCTGGTCAGGAGCTTCCATGCTCGTGGGGGCCGACTCACCCAGCAACTGCGAGTGACGATTGGCACGCGACAGGAGAACGCCGAACTCGCGCGAGCCCTGACCGAGCTCACTTGAAGATGCTGCGGCCCGTTGGCTCCACGCTTCGCGCCGGCCTCGCGCTTTTGGGAACGAGTGCCAGCCTGGGCTGCGCCGTTCTCGAGAGCCCTGTCGCGCGAAGTGTCGACGGAGTCACCACCGAAGGACGTTTCATCGACCCCGAAGCCTACGCCTTCTACGCCATCGCAGCGACGCACGAGGCGCGCGGGCGCTGGCAAAAGGCCATGGATTTCTATCAGCGGGCCCTCGAGTTCGATTCACGGGGTCCCGAACTCAGCACGCGCCTAGGCGCCGTCGCCTGCCGACTGGGCAAGAAGCAGCAGGCCGAGCGCGCGTTCAGTAGGGCCCTCGAGGCCGACGCCGAGTACGCTCCGGGCTGGTTTGAGCTAGCCGTGTGCCTCCGAGCACAAGGGGACATCGCGGGCGCCCGCCGTGCGACAAGCGAAGCCCTCAAGTTTGATCCGGAACGCTACGAGGTGAGTCTGCTTGCCGCTGAGCTGGAAGACCTGCGGGGTGACACAGCGGCCGCCCGTCGCCTTCGCGATGCGCTAGCCAGCCACGCGCCCCGCTCTCACGAAGTACACCGGGCCCTGTTGGCGGTTGCCATCCGACAACACGACGCTCCCCGCAGGGAGCGCGCCGAAACGGCGCTGGCGCAATTGGTCCATGGCCCCGCACAGCTCAGCTTGAAGAGCCCAGTAGCGCTCGCCCTTGAGGCGCTCCAGCGGGGCGATCTGGCAAGCGCTCGAGGTCAGACCGAGCAGCTGCTCAAGGCGGACGCCGGCAACGGTGACGCCCTCGTCGTTGCGTTGACCGCGGCCGATCTGGCTCAGGATGAGGCCGCTTTTGGCTTGCTCCTGGAGCAGGCGGAACTCAGCCACTTCCCGCTCAGCGCGGCAACGCAGGGGCTACTCTCCTCGCTCTTGGCCCGGCGCATTGGCCGTGAGCTAGGGCAAATCTCGCCAACGCCCGAAGCGCTCGCGGAGCCCAGGCGCTAGCGAGGCGCGGTGCCCGCTGAAGCCGCGGGAGCGGGAGCGGCAGAGGCAGAGGCAGAGGCAGAGGCAGAGGCCACGGCGGCGAGCCGCTTCGCCTCAAACGCCTGAGCATTGAAGGGCAACTCGAACGACAGCTCGCTGGGCTTATCCTGTAAGACCTCGATTTCCCTCTCCAACACCGCTTCGGTGCCGGGCAGCATCGCGCTCACCCGGACTTTTCCGACCGGGATCCCAGTGATCTCGAAGCGACCGTCCAGACCCGTAACGTCGTGCGTGGCGTACTTGAGCACGAACACGTCGGCCATCATGAACACCTTGATGTCATCGGTGAGCACGTAGTGCCCCACTTCGGGCGGATACAGGACCGAGCCGGCTCCGCGCGGTAGCGCGAACATCTGCGCTGTCATGCGGCTGCCCAGCAGATTGGGCACATACGCGTCGCGGTCCCGGCTCACCACCTCGATGGCCTGACCGTAGGTGAGCGCGATGGTTCGCGTGTTGAACGCGCAGCCGCGCGCCTCAACCAGCTCCTTCGGCTGCTTTGCCGGGACGTAGCCGGAATAGCCGGTCACGGCGACCAACACGTCCGCCAGGCTGCGCATGAGCCCCTCGCGGAAGAGGTGCCCGTAGGCCTCGCGACCATCGGGGCACGCACCCTTGATCTTCTCGAGATGGGCCGTCGCTACCGGTGCCGGATCGCCGCTGGCGGTGACGATGCCCCGAACGGTGCCGGTCGGCCCGCTGTAAGCGGGAGCGCCCTCTGGGTTAACCACCCGACCGATGCGAGCGGGGTCCCCGGGCAAGCCCGAAGCGACCGGACCCGCCGGCTTCGGCGCCGAGGGGATCAGGCTTGTGGCCGTGGACCCGGCGTCACTCTTACCGCGATCGCACGCCAGCGTGAGGGCCAGGCCGGCGAGGGCCGTACCCGCGACGACGACTTGCCGGACTCCTAGAAGCGCGCTCATGCGAACCACCCGGCTAGCGCAAGCCAGCAACTCGCGCCATGGCCAGCACGGTGTCGGGAAAGAGGCCGATGCCGAGCACGAAGATCCCCGCGATGACCAGGGCCGCTGCGACCATGCCTGACTTCATCGGCGTGGCGATCGGCGCCCCCAGCTCTGGCTCGCGCATGTACATGAACACGAGCACCCGCAGGTAGTAGTAAGCGCCAAGCACGCTATTCAGCAAGCCAACAACGGTCAGCGCGTACAACTCCGCATCAATCGCGGCGTTGAACACATAGAATTTGCCGAAGAAACCGGCTGTCGGCGGAACACCCGCGAGCGACAACAGGAAGAACGAGAAGGCCAAGGCCGCCGCCGGGTGGCGCCGCCCAATGCCAGCGAGATCCTCGTACGACACAGCCTCCGCGCCGCGGCTACCGCACAAGATGAGGGCTCCGAAAGCTCCCACCGTCGAAACCGTGTAGCCGAGCATGTAAAAGAGCACACTGGCCACGCCTATCTCGGAGCGCATGGCCGCCACGACGCCCACGAGCGCGTAGCCCGCATGAGCTATCGACGAGTAGGCCAACATGCGCTTCACCGAGTCTTGGCGACCCGCCACGAGGTTCGCGACGGTCATGGTCACTATCGCCATCAGCGCGAGCACAGGCGGCCAGCCGGTGCCCCAGCTCATGAGCCGCTCGTCGCCGAAAGCCACGACCAGCACGCGCAGCAGCACCGCGAAGGCCGCGGTCTTGACGGCGACCGCCATGAAGGTCGTCGCGGGAGTGGGCGCGCCTTCATAGGCGTCGGGCGTCCACATGTGAAACGGTACCGCGCTCACCTTGAAGGCCAGGCCGGCGATGGTCAGGGCGAGCGCGACGAGGATGAGCGTGGGGCTCACGGTGCTACCGACCTTGCCGATCGTCCCGACCGCCTCGCCGATACCCTTCAAGTCCGTATGTCCGGTTGCCCCGTACAGCAGAGCCGCGCCGAAAAGCATCAAGGCGGCCGCAAAGCTACCGAGCAAGAAATACTTCAACGCCGCTTCTGCCGCGCGCACGTTGGTGCGACGCAGCCCAATCAAGCAGTAAACGCCGAGCGACATGGTCTCCAGAGCAATGAACAGGCTCAGCAGATCCCCTGCCGCCGCCAGGGCCATGGCGCCGACCGTTGAGAACAGCACGAGCGGGAAGAACTCCCCGCGCTCCAGCTTGTGCTCCGGCAGGTACCCGCCAGCCAGCAAGCAGGCCAAGCCGCCGCCCAGGCACAGCACGAAGCAGAAAAATAGCGTAAAGCGGTCAACAACCAAGTAGGGAAGCAGGACGTCCAGGTTCTCGAACTTGTCCGGTCCGACCATCCAGACGGCAAGGCTGGCGATGGCGCCAGCGAAGAGCACGACCGCGCTGCCGAGTCCCAGCTCGCTGGCGCGCCCTGCGCCCGCGTCCACCACGAGGCCGCCGGGGCCGAAGCCTTCTGGGGCCGTGGGCTTACCGAATGCCTCGGTCAGCATCAGCAGGAGCGCGCCGACAGCCACGACCAGCAGCGGCGAGATGGCGAGCAACGGGCTCATGGCGCCTCCACGTTCACGGCCTGGGCGGCGTCGAGCTTCTTCTTCGGATCCTCCGGATAGCCCCGTTCGAGCGGGCCGCCGCGGCGCGGGGAGATGCTCGCAAAGGTGCTATCTCGCGAGTCGAGCCAGGCCTGACGGTGAGCCTGATAGCGGTCGAGCACGGTCTCCACACCCTCGGTCATGCGGCTCGTGAACAGGTTGGGAAACCAACCGATCACGAAGATGAGCGCGATAAGTGGGGCGACGGCGATGATTTCGCGCGCGCTCATGTCCCTGAGGCGCTTGTTCTTCGGATTGGTGAGGGGGCCGAAGAACATCCGCTGCACCACCGACAGCATGTAGACGGCGGCGAGGATGACGCCCGCCGCCGCCAAACCGGCCTGCAGCTTGGCGTTCCCGCCGAGGGTCGCAGACACGAACGTGCCCATCACGATCAGGAACTCACCCACGAAACCGTTCGTGCCGGGCACACCGATGCTGGACATGGTGACGATGACGAACAAGGTCGCGTAGACCGGCATCACCTTGGCGAGCCCGCCGAACTCCCGCACGAGTCGCGTGTGGCGACGGTCGTAGATCACGCCGACGAGGAGAAACAACGCGCCGGTCGAGATGCCGTGGTTGATCATCTGCAGAATGGCGCCCTCAAGGCCCGCCTGGGTGGCAGCGAAGCAGCCGAGCATCACGAAACCCATGTGAGCGACGGACGAATAGGCGACCAGGCGTTTCACGTCGTCCTGCTTCCAGGCAACGAGCGCGCCGTACATGATCCCGCCGCCGATGGCCACGCCCGCCAGGTTTGCCGCCGCCGCCCAAGCCGGGCCGCCCAGCATGCCCATGCAAAAACGGATGTAGCCGTAGGTACCAAGCTTCAACAGCACTGCCGCAAGGATGATAGAGCCGCCGGTCGGTGCTTGAACGTGGGCGTCGGGCAGCCAGGTATGAAGCGGGAACATCGGCACTTTGATCGCGAAGGCCGCCAAGAAACCGAAGAAACACAGCCAAGCGGCCGTTCGAGGCAAGACCAAGCGCGACAACGCCAGGTAATCAAAGCTGGGGTAGCCGGCGACGTTATTGTGCGTCCACACCATGTACAGAATCGCCGCCAGCATGAGCATGCTGCCGACCATGGTGTAGATGAAGAACTTGTAGGCCGCCTTGATCTTCTCAACGCCGCCCCACACGCCGATCATGATCAGCATCGGCACGAGCATCAGCTCCCAGAACACGAAGAACAGGAAGAGGTCGAGAGAAACGAAGGCACCGAGCATGGCGCCGTGCAGCATCAGGAAGGCGAAGCACAGGTCCTTGATGCGGGCGTTGATGGAATTAAACGACACGTACGCCGCGATGGGCGTGCTGAACGTGCACAGCAGGATGAGCCACATGCTCACTCCGTCCACCGCCACGTGGTAACGGATGCCAAGCGACGGCACCCAATCCACAATGTGCTGATAGTGCCAGCCGCGCGTCATCGGTTGGGACAGCAGGCCGAGCGACGCTATCGCGTCGATGCCCAGCACGAAGAACGTGAAGCGCTTGAGCAAGACCGGCGTCTGACGCGGCAAGAACAACAACGCCACGGCGCCCAGGATCGGCAGAAAGACGATGACGCTGAGCAGGTGAGGCCATTCACTGGCCAGGTCAGGCTCGGGCGCGGCAACGCCGGGCCAGAGGCTCTTGACCAGGAGCAGAGAGAGCGCCGCAGTAATACCAATAGCAAAGCGTTCGGCCTTGCCCTGACGCCGCGGTACCAGGAGGCCGACGGCAAACGCCAGCAGGTACGGCAAACCGTCGATTAGAGCTCGTTCCAGGGGGCGCATGACTCAATGACCTTGGGGTGGAATCACGGGGTGACCGGCGGGCATTTGGGCACCCGGCAGGATCGCTGGGGCGTTGGGCCGCGCCGGCTGGCCCGGCTGATTGCGGAGCTCGAACGGGGGGCGACCGTTGCGACCGTTGCCCGCGGGCTGCCCGACTTGACCCTGAGGCGTCTCGGCTCCGGACCTGTCAGGCTTCGGCCGTTTGAGTTCAAAGTCCCGAGTCGCCACGCGACCGAACGCGTTCTTCACCTCAAGCTTGACGGTGCGCGAAGCGTCGATCGCCAGATCGAACGAAACCTGAGCCTTTTCGCCGTATTCATCGGAATCCCACTTGCCGTCCCCGTTCTCGTCCCAACGGTACGAGTAACCGAGCCCTGGAGCCGCGGTCACGCTGTAGGCCCCCGCGACATGGTCTGCCAGCACCTTGGCGGACGCGTGCGGCGCCACCAGGAACCAACCGACCACCGCCAACCCAACCACCATGACGCCGGCGTAGGCGTGCACTCGCCCGTTCTGAAACAGGCGGAGCACGCTCCCGGCGCTGCGCACCGCGAAGGCCGACAACTTGGCGAGCACGCCGTCGACCAACCACTTATCGGCCCAGTTGGCGAACTCGGCCAGGGAGTCGACCGCGCCGATGACGGTCTCCTCGTACAACTCGTCAACGCGCCACTTGTCGTAGACGAGCGCGTGGAGGCCCGGAAACTTCTCGACGAAGCTGCGAGCCGGCGCGCCCTGTTGCTTGACGTACACCCAATAGGCACCGCCCGCGCCAATGGCCACCGCGACGATCGCAAGGCCAATGAAGCCACCGAGCATTTTCTCGGCGCCATCAACGACCTTGACGCTCTCACTTGCCTTCGCGAACACGGGCTCGAGGAAGTGGTCGAGCGGAGCCAGGTGAATGTGGAAGAGCGAAAGAGCGTGGGCGTTCAGCAGGCCGGCGACGAGCGCGAGGCTGCCAAGTACGGCCAAAGGGACCCACATCTGCCAGGGCGACTCATGCGGGGTTGGCCCCTCGAGCGGCTCGTTAGCGTCGTGATGAGCAGCGTGAGCGTGCTCCGGCTCCTTCCACTTCTTGACGATCTTCCAACCCTTGAAGTCGCCAAAGAAAGTGCCAACGAACAGGCGCGTCATATAGAACGCGGTCATGATGGCGCCGGCGAAGCCAAGGCCATAAAGCACCTGCCCGCCCCAGCTCGGCCATTCGAAGGACTCGGTCACGCCGGACGGCGTGGCAACGGACGAGGTGTACGCCTTCACCAGGATCTCGTCCTTGGAGAAGAAGCCGCTGGTTCCTGGGATGCCCACGATGGCCGCCCAAGACGCCGCGAACGTCAGGAAGGTGTACGGCATGTACTTCCTGAGCCCGCCCATGTTGCGCATATCCTGCGAGGCGTCCGAATCGTGAATGCGCGCGTGCATGGCGTGGATGACCGACCCGGCGCCGAGGAACATGCAGGCCTTAAAGAAGGCATGCGTCAGGACGTGGAAGAAGCCTGCGGAGAACGCGCCCACGCCGACGCCCAGGAACATGTAACCGAGCTGACTTACCGTGGAATAAGCCAGCACCTTCTTGATGTCGTTCTGGGCGAACGCGATGGTGGCAGCCAGCACCGCCGTGACGGCGCCGACAAGCGCGACGGTAAACATCGCAGCCGGGCTCAGCACAAACACACTGGCCATGCGGCACACCAGGTAGACGCCGGCCGTCACCATCGTGGCCGCGTGGATGAGCGCGCTCACGGGCGTTGGCCCCGCCATGGCGTCCGGCAACCACACGTAGAGCGGAAGCTGCGCGCTCTTGCCGGCGCAGCCGAGAAACAGCGCCAGGCCCACCAACGTCGCGGCCGTGGCGCTGCGGGGCTGGTTCAGCCAGTCGCCCATGGCCTGAGGCAGCACCGACGCGAGCGGCACGTGGTCACCCAAAGGCCAGATCTGGACCGGAGTGAG
>JANNWK010000907.1:0-1534 GCA_031408355.1 Myxococcales bacterium | reverse complement strand
TCTCGCTGGCGATTCAGGGCACCGCGGTCCTGGCGCTTGGCGTGCACGTTCACCGGGTGCTCGTCGCCTACGAACCCTTCCGGGGTCACCTGCCATTCATGTTGGCGCTGGGTGCTGCGGGCTTATCGCTGCTCGGTTTCCTGTGGGTCCAGCGCGGGGGTGAGGGACGAAACCCGGGGCGCGGTCTGTTCGCCGCCGGTGCGCTCTTCGTCGCCGCCGGTATCTCGGCGCACCTTCTGAACTACCTCTTCTATCGCGGCCAGTACTCGACGCTGCACCGGAGCGTTGCGATTGGCGCGGGCGCCTTCGTACTGCTCGGAGCGGTGGCGCAGGCTCGCGTGTCCAAGATCGCTTTCGGACGCTGGCGCTACCTGCCGCTCGCGCTCGTCGCGCTGTTCATGCTGGTGGTCAAGGGTGGGCTACTGGGGTCGATTGAACCCTATTTTCTCGAGCATTCCGAGCTGGGAAGGCTGCTGCCGGGCAGGTCGCGCCTGGGCTTCGTAAAGCTCACTGGAGCGCGCCAGGTTGCGGCGACGCGCGAGGACGCTGAGGCGCCGAACAGGTTCGCGGCCGTCAGCCACTACCCGCGACTGCCTGCGGCCTTCAAGCTTGAGGACTTCAATGTCTTGCTCATCGCTTCGGAGGCGACTCGCTTCGACGCCACCTCGCTGGCCGAGCGCGGTTCGAACACCACCCCCTTCCTGCTCCGAGTTGCCAAAGAGGCCTTCAACGCGCGACGAGCGTTCGCTCCCTCCAGCGGCACCCTGCACTCCATGTCGGCCCTGCACACCATGAAGTATCCGTCGGCTGTGGAGCTGACCACCTGGATGCAGCCCTGGTACGGGGAGCTGGCGAAGTCCGAGACCACCGTCGCGGAGCTGTTCTCACGCGCGGGCTACGCCACCTGGTGGACGGGGCACAACCATCGCTACGCCTTCGAACGCGCGATCGTCGGCCTGAATCAAGGCTTTGAACGGGTTGAGCTGGTACCAGAGGAGGAAGACACCAACTCGCGCGGGACTGACGAGCGGGTGGCCTCGCTGGCTATCGCCGAGCTCGAGCGGGTTGCCGGCCGGGCGGGCGCCGCAAAGGCCGAGCCGACTTCCGCCCCGCGGCGCTTCTTCGGTTGGATCTTCTTTGCGAGTCCGCACGGTCCGTACGTCGATCACGCGTTTGCTGGCATGCCGAGCGCCACCGAGGAGGACCGCTACCTGCAGGAGGTGCGCAACGTCGATCTCCAGCTTGAACGCGTCTGGGGCGCGCTGACTCGGCTCGGGCTACTCGAGAATACGGTCGTGATCTACTTGAGCGACCACGGCGAGGAGTTCTACGAACACGGCGGGACCCGGCACAAAGCGACCGTGTACACGGAGTCGCTGCACGTCCCGCTGCTGGTTTGGGTCCCCGGCTTAGCCCCCGCCGTGGCCGAGTTGCCCACCTCGACCTTGTATGTATTTCCCTGGTTGCTGGCGAGCAGTCAGCGTCCTGAGCTTCAGCAGGCGGCCCAGCGGAGCCTGAACACGTACATTGGCCC
>JANNWK010000906.1:0-4275 GCA_031408355.1 Myxococcales bacterium | reverse complement strand
AGCCAGACCGCGCCCATCCCGCCCGCACCGAGCTTGCGCTCAAGCTGGTAGCGGTCCGCAATGAGACTGCCAGTCGTGAGGGGATTCATCTGACTTGAGGCCTTGCCGCCCGGCCAGGCAAGGGTAGGCGAATGTAGGCCTTTCAGGGGTACATGGACTCGGGATGGCCCGCAAGCCTGGCCAGATCTGCCCGGGGTAAATAGGCTTAACTGAGCAAGCCGACCAGCGGGCCTGAGCCTAGTAAGGGCCGCCGGCCGCTTTCGTTAATCGATCGGTCAGTGCCTCTCCCAGCCCTTCGGCAACCGGCGGACTGGCCAGGAGCACGCTGGCGCCCTGAGTGTCAGCTTCGCGCAGCGCCCAGTAGAGCAGGCGTGCCGCGGTGTGCTCGTTCTCGCCGAGGTCGAGTGTGAGCGTGCCTTCCGGCAATGCTGCGACGGGGTCGCCCTCGCTTCGGAAGAGAAGGACGGCGACGCTCTCGCCTGCAGCCTTCAGCGCGTGAGCTCGTGCCGCGAGCTCGACGTGCGCCACCAACTCAACGCGGGCTTGCGGAGCGTAGTGAGAGAGGAGCATGCCGGGTGCCCGTACTCCCGGCGCTACCCGGCGACTCACCACGACGCCGAGCAGCGCTTCGATGCTGTCGATCGTTACTCCGCCGGGACGCAGCAGCACCGGGACCCCGGAGGTGACGTCGATGATCGTGGACTCCAGACCCACGCTGCACGGGCCACCATCGAGCACGAACTCCACGTCGTCGCCCAGATCCGCGACGACGTGCTCGGCACGCGTCGGACTTACCCGACCGAAGCGATTGGCGGACGGAGCGGCAACCGCGCCGCCGAAGCGCCGCAGCAGCTCCAGCGCGACGGGGTGAGCCGGCACCCGCAGGCCCACGCTAGCGAGACCGCCTGTGGTCTCGCGCGGGACCTCCGAGCTCTTGGCTACGACCAGCGTGAGAGGCCCTGGCCAAAACGCAGCTGCGAGTTGGCTGGCGACCTCCGGAACGGTGCTGGCCCAGCGAGGGAGTTCTGCGGCGCTCGCTAGGTGCAGGATCAACGGGTGATCGGCCGGCCTTCCCTTGACTTCGAAGATGCGCCGCACCGCCGCCACGTTGGTTGCGTCCGCGCCCAGGCCATAGACGGTCTCGGTCGGGAAGGCGACGAGGCGACCGACCTTCAGCGCGGCGGCGGCTCGCTCGATCTCCGCTTGCGTGGTGTTGTTGAGGGGCACGGCGGGCTTCCTCATAGTCGTCGTTCCAGTGCTGCGCAAATAGCACGCAGTCACCTAGCCGGATTGGTCATTGACCACATTCTGTTGGGCCTGCCGGCGCACCTGCTCGTCCGCGTTTCGCCACTAGAAACGCGGCGAGTGAATCCACGCCGTGCGCTGCGCGCGCATCACCGAGTGCGCTCGTGCATCACGGAGTACGGATGGACTCGTCGCGCACTCACATTAGTCACCCAGGTAGGTGAACCACTTCACGCGAGCGCTGTTCAGCAACGTCACGTGCGTGATGCAGAGTAGAGAGATCCACTTTGATGAATTGCTCTTGGCAGCGTAAGCTTGAGGCATGTGGTCTCGTTCATTCGCGGGTTCGGTGCGTCGTGTTCGGCTAGCGCTGGGAGCGGTGTTGGCGCTGTCTTGTTTTGGCGCGACGGCCCAGGCCGTCTTTCAACCGGCGCCAGCAGGTACTCTCGTCGTCCCCGTCATCGATACCGGCAAGACGACCTGCGAGGACAAGAACGTCGAGCACTGTATCGATGGCAGCGAGGGTAATGCGGCTCTGATAGCGGCTCAGCCCGACGCGCTGGTAGCGCCAGAAACCTTCCAGCCGAGTTGCAAGCTCACCTTCAAGCCGCTCGTGAAGGGTGGCGGGGATCACGCCGCTTTCGGCTGGTACAACGTGAAGCCCGACCCCGCCAACGTAGGGAAGTTCCTGAAGCCGGCCCAGAATGAGCTCTATGGCATGTTCAACCTGCCGAGAGACAACACGAGCGGCGCTGTGCTTGCCGGGCTGCCCGAGGGGCAGGTTGCAAGTCTCGATCTTGCCGCGGAGGAAGCCGCCGGTCGCTACAAGGGCGGCGCCATCGGCTTCTTCTTGGCGGCCGCGGGGGATCTGACCGGCATCAATCCTACGACCCGCAACTTCATCGGGACGTTCGCGCTCGACCGCATCTATTACACGCAGCACGAGCTGAACGCAGGGAGCACGAAGGATTCCACGTACTATCAGGTGCTCACCTGGCAGAGCGAGGCCTTCCCGAACGCCTTCTACTTTGGTTGGGAAGACCAAACGGCCAGCGGCACCAGCGATAACGATTTCGACGACCTGCTGTTCCTCGTGACCGGTATTCAGTGCAGCGGTGGTGGCGAAGCCTGTGACACCGGCAAGGACGGCGTGTGCGCGGCCGGCACGAATCAGTGCAAGAAGGGCGAGCTTACCTGCGTTCAGAACATCCCGGCTAGCGCCGAGGAATGCAACGCGCTCGACGACGACTGCAATGCTCTGGTCGACGACGGCGACCTTTGCGAAAAGGGCTTCGTTTGCGACCGCGGTCGTTGCGTGCCGAAGTGCAGCACGGGGGAGTTTCGCTGCACGGCGAGCGATCTTGTCTGCAATTCGCGGGGCGTGTGCGTCGAGCCGGCCTGCGCCGAAAAGGAATGTCCTGCCGGGCAGGTTTGCCACGCGGGCGCCTGCGTCGACAGTTGCGCCGGCGTGAAGTGCCCGTATGGCGAGGTGTGCCACAACGGCGGCTGCATCGATCCCTGCACGGGCGTTGAATGTGACGAGGGCTTCAGCTGCGTGCTGGGAGTTTGCCGCAGCTGCGAGTGCTCGGCCTGTCTGGGCGGCCAGATCTGCCACGAGAAGCAATGCGTGGACGTTGGTTGTGAAACGCAGACTTGCATCGCGGGAGCGCACTGCGTGGCGGGCGCCTGCGTCGACGATTGCCAGGGAACGGTGTGCCCGACGGGACAGCTCTGCGCGGCCGGCCAGTGCCAGGCCGACCCGAATGCGGTCTCCAGCTCGGGCGGCTCGGGCGGCTCGGGCGGTGAATCGCTGGTGCTCATCAACCCCGGGAATGGCAAAGGCGGGTCTCAAGCCAGCGGCGGCACGGGCGCTACCAGTGGCGGCGACGGCGTCGACAACGGAGCGGGGCCGGGTCGCCCGGTCAAGCTTGGCGATGGCACGCCGGAATCGGCAGCAGGCTGCGGCTGCACCGTGCCTCGGCGTGCCTCGGCGCACGAGCTGGGGCTGCTACTTGTGGCCGCAGCTCTCGGACTGCGGCGTCGGCGGCGGAGCTAAGCTTCGCGCTCGAGTCCAGCCCTTGAGCCGTCCGCGGCCCCCTTCGACACCGACAAGGCAATGAAGTGGCGGCCAGGTCCTGTCTCGCGGGGTGGTTGGCGGATGGCTCTGCTGCTGGCCACCGGCTCGATCGCCGGGTGCGGGTCCGAGCAGGCGCCGGCGTCCCCGTTGCCTCCGGTAGCGGCCGCCGGCGCTGGCGTCGGCCTGGCGTCCGCGGGCGTGGCGGGTACACCCTTTGTTCCCGGTTCGACCGCAGGCATGGGGGGAGCTGCCTCGGCTGGCGCAGGAACGGCGGGTAGCGGGGGCGCGGCGAGCCCGCCCCTGGACACGAGCGGTGAGCTCTACGATGCGGCCAGCTTGCCGCGCTTCGACATCGAGCTGCCGCCCGGGTCGCTGACGCTGCTCGGTCAGACCCCGGACGCCTACGCGCCCGGCTCGCTCAGCTACAACGGTGAGCGGGTCAGCGTGGGGGTGAGGCTCAAGGGAGAGGGCAGCCTGCGCTCGCTCGAGGAGAAGGCGGCGTTCAAGCTGAAGTTTGATGAGTTCGTGCCCCAGCAGACTTTCCACGGCCTGCGCCGCATGACGCTGAACAACATGGTGGAAGACCCATCGTTCCTGGCTGAGCGGCTGGCTTTTCATTTCTTTCGAGCCGCAGGTCTCCCCGCGCCGCGTTGCAACAACGCGCTCGTCTATGTGAATGGGGAGTTTTTCGGCGTGTACGCGAACGTCGAAGCTGAGGACAAGACTTTCCTCCGCCGCTGGTTCACAAGCGATGCCGGCAACCTTTACGAGGAAGGGCAAGTCGACTTCGAGCCGGGCGCCGAAACCGCGTTCGACCTGGAGACCAATGAGGCCGTCAACGACCGCTCTGATCTCGTCCAGTTGATCGCTGCTGTGCAAGGCGCCAAGCCTGCGAGCTGGCTTGCCGAGATGGGAGCAGAGCTTGATGTAAGCCAGTTTCTCAAATTCACGGC
>JANNWK010000905.1:0-1920 GCA_031408355.1 Myxococcales bacterium | reverse complement strand
CAGCCGAGCGGCTGCATCGGCCGCTCGGCCGATGCCTTTCGAAGCGGTTGCTTCTGCGAAAGATTGAGATCGGGGCGGCAAGGCCCCTATGCTGCTGGGTCGCCCGAATTCTTTCGACCGCTGGGACACGCGCCAATGTTCAGAATCGCAACGCCGCTGCTTGTCGGCCTCGCCCTCTCGACCGCAACGGGGCTTTTGCACGCCGAAGAGTCTACGAAAAGCTACCCCGACTGCAGCCGTGAGCCGACCGATGCCGAGGTCGCCGCCGCCAAGGGTGCCTTCCAGGCGGGGAACGCCTCCTTCAATGAGGCCGACTACACGCGCGCCATCGACTATTGGGAAGACGCCTATCGCCGCGACTGCACGGCCAATCCGTTGCTGCTCAACCTAGCGCGGGCCTACGAGCTGGCGGGGCGCAAGCGACAAGCCGTCCTAGCGCTCGAAGCTTTCACGACGCGAGAGCCGGGAAGCAGCGAGAAGGGCCAGATCGCCCGACGGATCGAAGTCCTCAAGAATAAGATCGCTGAGGAGGACGCGGCAGCCGCCGCAGCTCCCACCACGCCAGCGCCGACCGCAACGCCGGCGGTCCAACCCCCGGTTGGCCAGACCGAGACGCCAACGACTACTCAGGCCAAGCGCTCGCCTTGGCCAGTGGTGTTGATGATCGGCGGTGGCGTGATCACGGTGGTGGGTATCGCCGGCTATGTCAGCAGTAAGAACAAGTCTGATGACATCGCGAAGCGTTGCCCGGGTCAGGTCTGCGCGGGAATGGATAGCGGCTTGGCCAAAGAGGGCAACGATGCCAACACGGCCATGAGAAGCTCGTCGGTCTTCGCGGGCGTCGGCGTTGCTGTGCTGGCGGGGGGTGTTGTTTGGTGGTTCTTGGACGGCAAGCGAGTCGCTAATGCCAACGAGGCAACCGCACAGCTAACTCCCACCAAGCCCCGCCTGACGCCTGTCGTTGACCGCGGCTTCGCGGGGCTCTCCTTGTCCGGCGCGTTCTGAGTCGCACGCGCCGCACCGCCCTGAGCCTTCAGGGCGTTGGCGGCGTTGGCGGTGCCGCCGCCGCGGAAGGCACGGGAGCGGCAGCGCGATTGGGTTTGCCGGTTCCCCAGGTCGCCGAAGCGGCCGCGCGGGCCGGCGGCGCCGCGTCGTCCTCAGCCGCCAAGCTCGGCTCCTCCGGCGCCTCTTCGCCAGCGCGGGGCAGGCGTGGCCCGGCGTAACGGTGCCCACTCGGATCCGGCTCAAGTGGCGGAGGACTCTCGCTCGAAGAGCCGCCGCAGCCCCCGGTCAAGGGGCAGAAAAGGAGCAAGGCCGCAACAAACCGCATGGGCGCCCACATAACACGCCCCTTCGAGATCCGAAAAGCCACAAGGCTGAGGTATACCTGAGCGACTAGGAAACGCTGAGAGCATGATTGGGTTACTCCGTGGGTATGTGGTGGAAGAAGAGCCGACGGGCCTAGTGCTCGACGTGGCGGGGGTCGGCTACGACTTGACCACTCCGGTCGGTACGCTGGGCCGCGCGCCGCGCACGCCCGACGGCGAGGTCAAGCTATGGGTCCACACCCATGTCCGCGAGGACGCACTGGAGCTCTTCGGCTTCGCCAGCGAGCTGGACCGACGCGTCTTTCGCTTGTTGGTGTCCGTACCCAACGTGGGTCCCAAGACGGCTATTGGGGTACTTGGAGCCCTAAGCATCGCGGAACTAGCTAGCGCCATCGGCAACCGCGACCTCGTCCGCCTCGGGAAGGTCCCGGGTATCGGCAAGAAGACGGCCGAACGGCTGGTCGTCGAGCTAACGGACAAGCTCCCGGCGGCGCTGCCCGCGGAGACTCTGAGCTCGGGCAAGGCTGGCAAAGCACCTCGGGGCGGGACGAACGAGCTGCTGCTCAAGGCACTGATCAACATGGGCTACCGC
>JANNWK010000904.1:0-8592 GCA_031408355.1 Myxococcales bacterium | reverse complement strand
ACCTGGTCGAGCCCTCGGAGGAGAACCTGCGCAAGCTCGACGAGGCCATCCAGCAGCCCGACAACATGGTCGGCCCCGCGGATCCGTTCTTCGAGCACGTAATGACCATCAAGTGGCGCTCGGTGCTGCTGGCGTCGCACTTCTTTCGCATGGCTCTCTCGAACCAGCCGGGCTGGCTTGAGAAGGCCAAGGTGCCTTTCCCGGAGCTCAACCGGCTCTACAACCCCTTCTTCAAGCAAGGCGTTCGTAGCAAAGAGGGCGTGCTGTGCTCCGGAGGTTGCGAGGCTGCGGTGCAAAGCCTTCCAGCTGACGCTCGCAAAGAATTGACACAGTCTCCCAGCGCAGAAGCCCAGATCAACGCGCTGAGCGGCGAGATCGCCCATCCCTGGTTCACGCTCGGCCAGCTACTCGACCAAGGCTTGCTCCAGACGGAGAACGGCAGTGACGGCACGACGCTGAATCCCTTCTACTGGAATCTCAATCGCTTTCCCCACGATCAGGTGCACAAGCCGTTCTTCAACGCGCACCACGTCGTGCAGCAGGTTCACCATCTGACTGAACCAAGCTCGGCAAACGCGCTTCCGCGAGTGCTTTCGGATGGGGTGGAGCCGCCCGGCGTACATCCGCTCCTGTCGGGGCATTGGCTGAGAGTGGAGGGCATAGCGGACCCGCTCCGGGGCTTCCACGCCAGGACGGCCACCAGCGTTCGCCTGCGAGTCAACCTGCTTCGGATGTTCCTGCTACTGCAGCGCGAGCTGCTCACGAGCGGCGGGGCGGTTTCTGAGCAAGGGGCGCTGCGCGACCGGCTCGGCGAGTGGCGGACCTTGCCCGAGGCGCTCGCCTCGGCCATCTCCGCGTACCCCGAGCTCGATGCCGACCGCCAACTCATGACCAGCGACACGCTCGCTCTCATCGACGAGGTGGGGACACTGCTCGACTCCCGCTAACAAGCGAAACCCGAAGCTGTGCACCAATTCACTGCACCTCCGGATAGAAGAACCCGAGGCACGTCGCGCACACCCCGTGACTGGTTTGTGGGTGGGGAGTCTCGACGAGCGCGGGAACCCAGTCCCAGCGGCTGGCGTCGCTCGCATGCCGGAGCCTTCGACAGTTGGCGCATTGGACCACGAAGCCGTGCTCGCTGAGGTAGGCCGCACCAAAGGGCTGCGCGGGATCCGTGTGCTCGCTCTCGACTACCAGGGTGTTGTGGCAGAGGAACACCCCGGAGGGCAGCGGCAAGACTCGGATGCGGTACTCCCTTTGGCGAGTGGGGGTCGGGCAGAGGTAAGTTTGCTCGACGGCTCCCCCGGAACGCGCAGCCGAGCCAAAAAGGGCCTCGTAGCTCGCTCGAAGAGGTTCAGCTATGGCCGCCATCAGCGGTGCGCCCAAGCCCCACGCCACGCATGACTCGGCCCCCGCGTTTCGCTCAGCGAATCGAAACCAGGCGGGGTTAAGGTAGCCGAGCGTCAGCTCGCGTGTCAGGCCGTAAACCGACTCTGGGTCCGACTCGAGCGCCGTCAAATCAAAGTCCGCGAGCGCGGTCGCCATAGCTGGCAGCAGCCGCTGCACGAGGAGTGGGACGGTTAGCATGACGGACGGGGACGCAATCTGCGACGAGTGGCGATCGCAAGCCTACCGCGGGTAGACGACGGGGTCCCGTTTTCTCCGGCAAGGCTTTGGAGGTGCGCGCCCTGAACCAGGCGGGCTGGCAGCGCTGAGTGCCGTGGCCGTGGTAGCTTGACGCCATGAGTCCGAACCCAACCCGACGCGAGGCGCTCAGCCTTGTGGGAACGACTGGCTTGTCCGCGCTCACGGGCTGCGGGGAGGCCGGGTCTGGAGGAACCGATGCGGCGAGCGGCGGCGCAGACGGCGCAGGCGGCGCAGGCACGGCGGGCGGGGACACGAGCGGGACGAGCGGGACGAGCACCAGCGCTGGGGGGACGGGAGCCGGAGGCTCGGGCGTCGGAGGCTCGGCCGCCGGTGAAGGCGACGGCGGAGACGCGGCAGGTGAGGCCGGGTCGGGCGGAGGCGGGCCAGCAGACTGTCAGGGCAAGGCGGAGACGACGGTGGGTCCGTTCCCCAACATCAGCCCACTTGAGCGCCGGGACATTCGTGGCAACACCACCGGCATCACGACTCCGAAGCCGGGCGCTGAACTCACGCTTCGCGTGCGCGTGTACGATCTGGATGCCTCCTGTGCGCCCATCCCCGCGGCGGTCGTCGACGTTTGGCAGTGTGACGCCGCCGGCGTGTACGCGGGTTACGCGGCCTTCGGCAACGCCGGTCAGGACTTCGGCCGGGGCTACCAGCAGACCGACGCCGAGGGTGTGGCCGAGTTCTTGACGATTTTTCCCGGCAGCTACTCCGGCCGGGCCATTCACATCCATTTCTCGATTCAGGGCATGCCGAGCGATCTCGTTCCGAATCGCACCGGCGAGCAGCTAGCGAGCGTCTTCGTCGCGCAGCTCTACTTCACACAGAGCGTTGCAGTCGAAATATTCCAGGCCTTTCCTCAGTATCAACAAGGCGCTGCCATCACGCCCAACGAATCCGACGGCATCTTTGGCGATGGCGGGCGGGAGCTCATCGTCACGATGACCCAAAGCGGCGACGGCTACGTCGGCGAGGTCGACATTGGGGTAAGCCGCAGCGCTATCGGGATGTAGCGGCGAACGGGGTTTGGTGATTGCCAGGCGCGCCAGTGGCGACTAGCCTGCGAGCATGCGTTGGCAGGCGGTATGGTGGGTGGTTGGGTCCGGGCTCTTGCTCGGGAGCTGTGGTGGCACGTCGAACAAGCAGCCAGGGCAGGCTGGGTCGACTTGCCTCGACGATTGTCCGGACAGTTGCGAGCCTGGCCGCAAGTTCTGCCACGAGCGTCAGGTTTGGGCGTGCGACAAGACGGGCGAAGACGCGACGCTGGTCGAAAGCTGCGCGCTCGAACAGGAGTGCACCGAGACAGACGGAGCCGCGCAATGTCAGGGCGCTTGCCCTGCCGCGACGCCGACCTGTGACGGGGACGTCGCCACGCTGTGTGAGGGAGATGGTTCGGGGCCGGAGCCGGGCGGGGAGGATTGCAGCGAGGCCGGTCAAGTTTGTGAGCAAGGCCAGTGTGTCGATGCGGCTTGCGTCCCGGGGGAAAAGCAGTGCCGCAACGACGATGTCATGGCGTGCGGCGCGACCGGCAAGAGCCTAACCCTGGTCGACGATTGCAAGGTCGAGGAAGCCTGCGATCCCGAGCTCAGCCTGTGTCGGCCTCGTTTGTGCGAGGGTGGCGCGCTCGCCTGTGACCAGAGCCGGGTGAAAGAATGCAATGCGGCCGGCACGGGGTGGATTGCGACGGAGGTCGATTGCGCAAGCCAGAACGAGACTTGCTTCGAGGGAGCGTGTCAGGAGCCGACCTGCACCGCAGCAGCTCAGCTCTGCCAGGACAACGCGGTCCACGTGTGCGAGGCGAACGGCGTCAGTCTGACGCTCGTGGAAACTTGCCAAACCAACTACCACTGTCAGGAGTCCGGCGTGGGCTTCGCTGCTTGCTACGTCAACCAGTGCGTTGCTGGCCAGCCAGTGTGCGATGGCAACATCCTGAAGACGTGCAGCGACGATGGCACGTTCCCCGCGAAGGGTGACGACTGCGGGGACGAAGTCTGCCAGGGCGCCACCTGCAAGCCCGTTGTCTGCGATATCGATGAGTCGTTGTGCAAGGACGGCAACGTTTACGGTTGCCCAGAGCCCGGAGTCGTCACCTCGCTATTGCGCACCTGTCCGGTCGACACCAGCTGTGGCTCGCTGGAGGGAGGCGTGGAGTGCCTGGCGAGGCCTTGTACGGCGAACGCCACGGCGTGCCTGGGCAACGCCATCGGCACGTGCGCGGCCAACGGCCAGAGCCTGGGCGGCGCCGCGGTCTTGAATTGCGCAGGCGCCAACAAGGTCTGCAACGCCAAGTTCGAGTGCGCTGCCAGCGCTGTCGACACTTTGGGGCTCGCCGAAGAGGTCGAGCTTGTCGGTGGCGGTGAAGTGGCTGGCAACGTGCTTGAGGTGCATTCCAACCGCCGGCTCACCAAGCTCGAAATGAACCTGCTGCTCGAGGCCCCGCGCGACCTGCGCTGGGTGGTTTACGAATGGACCGGCGCAGCTTTCACGGCGCGGGTCTCCGACATCACCGCCAACCAGAATGGCAGCGGCTTCTTCAGTTCCGGCGTGCTCGACTACGAGCTGGTGGCCGGCAAGCGTTACTTGCTGGGGGTGAGCCTCGTCGTCGGTGAAGGCTACGTTTACTATGATGGCCTGCCGTGGGATCGAGAGCTTTCGTTCGCTAATGCCCTAAACAGCAATCGCTACCCGCATGACGCCACCATCGGTCCCAACTACGTGGGCACATTGTATCGCATGCGGCTCACTACCGAGCTGCCCTGATGGGCGCGTCTTGGTATCGCCGCGTTGGCCTTTGCAGGCCTACTTCGTGCCCCTGCTGACGAGCTGTTCCAGAATGCGCACGACGTCCGCGGCCGGTGCGAAGTCGACGCTGCGCAGCACGAGCCGAGCCTTGCGGTCGAAGTAGTAGACCTGCGCGGTGTGCGGATCCGGCGCGGGGTTTCTGGATTTGAGGAAGCTCTGGAAAGCCTCAAGCTCGGGCTTGTCGGGCTTTGCTGCGCGCCAGCGTGGCGAGGCACCAAACCGCTTGAGCCATGCGCGCAAGGCCGCCGGCGTGTCGCGTTCGGGATCGATGCTGACCGACAGCAGCTGCGCCGGCTTGGCGCGCGCGCCGAGTTGCTTGGCGGCCTCGGCGAACAGCGCGCCCTGGATGGGGCAGGTGGCCTGGCAGCTGGTGAACATGAGCTGCAGGGCCGTCACGCGGTCCTTGAGCAGAGCTTGCAGGCTGCTGGCGGTGCCGTCGTCGAGTGTGAGCTTGAGCTGTGGGGGTGCCTGGGCCGGGTCGACCGGGCCCGCCGCCGAGTGGGCGCTCGCGGGCTCATGGCGCAGCCCGACCGCTGCCGTTGAAGCGGCGAGCAGGAAGGCGCGTCGGGCAGAGGAGGCTAGTGTGAGATCGCGAAGGTCCATAGCTCGTGACACTCCTGCTCCGTGAGCCGGTAGCGGGGCATGGTTTGGGCTACCATGACGCTGGCCGGATCGATGCCATCCCGTAGCACGCGACAGAACGCGGCGAGATCGTAGCGCGAAGGCGGGCCGCCGCGGCGGGGGCGCTTTTCCAACAAGGCCGCGTAGGACAGCGGGGCCGCGTAGATGTCGCGGGGTCGAGCGCTCGCGGCGGTAGGCGCCGCCGCTCCTGGCGGCGCAGCCTGGCGAGAGTGACAGTTGGCGCAGCGCACGGCGGCAGGGGGCAGGTCCGTGTCGTGGCCGACCATATGGGCCTTCAAGGCTACGTTACCAGTGAACAAAGCCTTCCCAGCCTCGACCGCAGGGTCGGTCGCTTTCCCTCGCTGCAGGGCCAGCACAGAGGCCAGCGTCAGGGTAAGCGCCAGTCCGGTTCCGAGCAGCAGGCGGCCCGACCGGGTCAATTGGGGTGCAGAGCAGTCAGGGAAACAGCGTCGAAGCCCGGCGCCCCGGGGGGCAGCCAGCGCAGCTGCATAACGGCGCCGCCACCGAGCTCCTGGTACTCGAGCTTGATGTCGTAGCGCTGGCCGGCAAGTAGCGTGAGCGTGGGGCTCGTGTTGACGGTGGGAGCGTGCGCTGTCCAGTTGTCGACCACGAGCGTGCTATTGATCCAGAGGCGGACGCCGTCGTCCGAAGTCGTCTGGAACTGATACGGGCCATCGCTGGGCGTCATGAGCGTGCCGGTCCAGCGCGCGGAAAAATTATCCGCGGGCAGGCTGATGTCAGGCGCGCCGTTGGCCCAATTGAAGTTGGGCGTCTCGTAGCGGGCAAGTGTGGCGCTGCCGCTCAGCGAGTTGTTGGAGAAGTACTGTGCGGTCAGGCCCACGCCGCTCGACTCGAGCGCGGTCACAGGAATCGCGACGTAGGCGGTCTTGCTTGGCAAGCGCCAGTTCAGGGTGATCTGCGCGCTGGCAAGGACCTCGTGATACTCGAGCTTGATGTCGTAGCGCTGGCCGGCCGTGAGCGCGACGTCCGCGCTGGTCGTCGTCGCCAAGCCTTCAGTGTTCCAGGTGTCGATGAGCAAGGCGCCGTCGACCCAAAGCCGCACTCCGTCATCCGCTTTGGTCTGGAAGCGGTAGTTCCCGGTCGCCGAAGCGAGCAGTTGACCCGCCCAGCGCACCGAAAAGCCATCGACGGGCATGCCGCTGATGGGCGCGTTGGTGGTCCAGTTGAACTTGACCGCCTCTTTGCGCGTGAAAGAGGCAGGGCCGCTGAGGCTGCCGTTCGGGAAGTATTGCCCGGTCAGTCCGGGCGGGGGAATCACGGCTGGCTCTTCGGCGCCGAGTTGCTGCACGAAGGCTGCGACTCGGATGCGATCGGTCGACGACAGGCTGATGCTGCCGTGCGCCAGAATCGCCGCGTCGAGCGTCGCGGCCGAGCCGTCGTGGAGGTACGGCGCGCTGGCCCAGCTGCCACGCAGCCCCGGCGTGTCGAGCCCCGTGAGCGCGGCGCCGAGGCGACTGCCGCTACTCGGGCGCAGAGTGCCGACGTTGCGGAAGGCCAAGGCCTCACTGTCGCTGAACTCCTGGTTGCCGTGGCACACGACGCAATTCTGGGCGAACACGCTGCGGCCGAGCGCAGCAGCGCCGGACAGGGCGCCCGTTGCTGGACGGTTGGGTGAACGAGCCGCCGTGTCGAGCGAGCCGACGTAGGCGGCCAGGGCGTCGAGATCCGCACTGACGCCCGCTTTGGGCTCGCCGAGCGGCTGGCCGCGCGTGCCGAAACTGAACGCTGCGTCGCTCATCAACCCAGTGCCTTGCGAAAGCCCGCGGATCTGGCCCTCGAAGTCCTGCACCTCGTCGAAATTGGCAGTCCAGTGCAGGCGGCCTTGAGCGCCGGCGCGACCACGCAGACTGATGGTGTTCCGCAAGCCTTCGCCGAGCCCGGTCAGATCCCAGACCCGACCATCCTGACCGCCGTCGTTGTGGCAGCTGGCGCAGCTGAGGTAGCCGTCACGCGCCAAGCGAGTGTCGCGCGCGTCGTAGAACAGTTGCTTGCCGCGCAGCACCTGCGCAGCAAGTTTCTCGACGGCCACGGCGTCGAGCTGGGTGAGCAGCGGCAGCGTGCGCGCGCCGGTGTCGATCAAGGGGCTCAGGTCGAACACACTGACGCTCCGGCCCAGCGCGTTGTGGACGTACAGGCTGTGCCCGTCGTCCGAAACGGCCACGGCTTGGGGCGCCAGACCGGCCTCGGTCCGGAACAGCTCGCGCTTGCCCTGAGCGTCCACCACGGACACCTGCCTGCTCGACTCGAGCGCCACAAACAAGTAGGCGCCGCTCGGGTGGTAAGCGGCGGCACTGGCCACACCGGAGTTGTCGAAGTCGAGCCGCCCGGCGTAGTCCTCGACGGACGTTTTCAGGTCGACGCGCGAGCCAATGGCCCGCACGGTGTTCTGAAAATCCAGGTTTTGTCCGTCGCGCAGCGTGCCACGCTGGACGTTGTCCTGCTTGGACGGGACCCAAGCGGTCAGTCCATCCGGCGAGATTACCGGCGCGCCGAGGTAGTTTGGCACGCCGCGACCCGAGACCGTGGTGTCGGGCTTGTCGCTGTGGCGGAGCACGATCGTGCGCGTTCTGCCGAGGCTGCTGGGGCTCAGCACCAGCAACTCGCCACCCTTGTTCACTCCACCCACGTTGGTTTCGACGAACGCGCTTGCCTCACCGGGCTGTGGGGCCGAGATGAAGCGGGTCATCAGCACCCTGTCGCCGGGGGCCGTGAGCGCGAGGTGGCGCGGATTCGGACCGACCGCGCGCTTGGCGAGCTGGCCGCCCGCCGCGTCCAGCTTCAGCGCCTCGCCCGTACCCTCGAGCGCGAGGTAAACGCTGCCGTCTGCCGCGCCAACGATGCCGAACGGAGCCGAACCGGGCGCGAGCGCGATGGTCTGCTCGACGCTCAGGGACTCCGGATTGATCACGCTGAGGCTGCTCGAGCCCTTGTTCGTGACCCAGACTCGCCCGTCGGCCGCAACCGCCAGGCTGCGAGGCATGCTACCGACCGGGATCTCCGCCAGCTTCGTTAGGCCTTGCCGGTCGAATACCGAGACGGTGTCGTTGTCGATGTTGGCGGTCCAGATGCGGGGGCTCTGGCCCGCCCGCAGCTCCTCGATCAGGTTGCTGGAGGCGCGCGTTCGGCCCGCAAGCGCCGGGCCCACAATCGCCTGCACGAACTGCGTGGAAACGGAGTCTCCCTGCGGGTTGCGCACGGTCAAGGTCACGATATGCACGCCCAGCTTGACGAACGTGTGAGCGATGTCGGGCGAGAGCGAGTAGCCTGAGTCGGGGCTGCCGTCGCCGAAGCTCCAGTTGTATTCGAGGCCGTCGCCACCCCCCGTGGCGCTTGCCGTGTAGTGGCTGGGGCCGCCGCTGCTCGCAAGCGGCGCGATGACCGGAGAAAGCGTAGGCGGGTTGATGCCAACGACCCAGTCGAACTGCACGCTGGCAGTCCCGCCGCGTCCGTCGTTCACGCTGGCGCTCACGCGGT
>JANNWK010000903.1:0-2385 GCA_031408355.1 Myxococcales bacterium | reverse complement strand
GGCTGTCCGTTTCGGTGGCGGCCTCGAGGCGGCGTCGCAGCATGCGTTCCATGCCGTCCCAGTTGGCGCGCTCGTGCTCGAGTTCGACGGCCTCGTTCAGCGCCTTGTCGAAATGAGGCTCAAGCTTCAAGACTTGCTCGTAGAAACCGAGCGCGCGCTCCACGTCGCCCACCTGGCGCGCTGTGACGATCGCCGCCGTATGCAGATATTTCAGCTTCTGCTTCGGGTCGTCCACGAACTCCGCTAGTCGCAGCACCACTTCCACCAGCTTGTTCCAGTCCTTTTCCTCGCTGTACAGCTGCATCAGCTTGCTGAGCAACTTGCGATCGTCCGGGCGATCTTCCAGGGCGGCGACAAAGCTCTTGGTGGCCTGGGCGCGATCATTCAGCTTCTCGCCGCAGAGGTCGCCGATCTCAATCAGCAGCGTGACGCGCTCATCACCGCTGGCGACGTCAAGGTGGCGCGTCTTAACCTTGATCACGTCGGGCCACTTCTCTTGTGCCTCGAACACCTTTGCTAGCGCGATCAAGGGCGCTGCGTCGGATGGATCGGCGTCTGCAGCCTCCTCAAGCGGGCGTTTCGCCTCCTCGAGGTCGCCCGCCTGGCGTAGCGCTTCTCCGCGACGGTAGTGAGCCTGGCAGCGTTGTTCGTCGCTCAAGCGCTCGCCGAAGCGTGCGAGCAGATCGGCGAACAGCTCGGCGGCTCGGCGGGGCGAGCCGTTCTCGAAGGTCACGAGCGCGACCCGCGCTAGGGCGTCCATGTCGTCAGGCGCGATGCGCAACAACGTGTCCATGGGCACCAGCGCTCTTTCGGTGGAGCCCGTCTGCGACAGCGCGTCCACGTAGCGCACCAGAACCCGAGTGGCTTCAGCGCGGTCGAGCGTGTCGGCGCGCCCCACGAGGCCCTCATAGTGCTTAGCCGCCTCCAGCGCGCGCTTCGCCTCGAACGAAATGTCGCCCAGCACGACCAGCGCGTCGAGGTTGGTCGGATCGAAGCCTAGCGCCTTGCGCGCGGCGTCCTCGGCCCGCCTGTCATCGCGCAGCCCGTCGCGTAGCAAGCGCGCAAGCTCACCGGCCAGCTTGGCGCGCGCCAAATCTCCTTCGGTTTGCAGGAGTTCACGTTCGATCAGCTGCACTGCGGCGTTGTGGTCGCCGCGGGCCACGAAGGCGCCGCGCAGGGCTTGAGAAGCGCTGGTGTCTTTCGGGTTGGCGTCGAGCGCTCGCTGATAGCGCACGATCGCGCCGTCCTTGTCGCCACGGCTTTCCAGTAGCCTGGCCGCGCGTACCCACTGCTCGGCTTTGGCCTCGGGCGTGGTGGCCTTGGCGGCCAGCGCTTCAATGGCGGCGGTTGCCGCATCCTTGTCGCCGCTCGTTTCTCGTAGCTTGGCCAAGGCTTCGAGGGCGCCGGCGTGCTGGGGATCGTACTCCAGGGCCTGTTCATAGGCCCGAATCGCGCGTTCCGGCGAGCCGAGCTGGCCGTCCAGGACCTTCGCCCAAGCCAGCGTGAGGGCCAGCCTGCGCGGCGCTTCGCTGACAAGCTTGAGGTGTCGCTCGTAGACGTGCGCGACGTCGTCCCAGCGCTCGAGCGAGCGATAGTGCCGCACCAGAGCAGTCAGCGCGTTCTCGCTGGAAGCGTCGAGCGCAAGCACGTTCTCGAACGCGTCGGCTGCCTGCCTAGGGTCGATGAACTCTTCCTCATACAAGGCCGCAATGCGCTCCCACAACCCAACCTTTTGGCGTGGGGTGGCGGCCGACTCGATCTGTTGGCGCAGGTTTTCCAGCAGGTCCTGAAAACGGCCCAGCTTGGAGTAGATGCGGTCAAGGCCGCGGAGCGCTTCGGGGCTTTGTGGATCAAGCTCCAGCACCTCCTTGTACCGACGCGTCGCCTCGGCGTCGTCGCTGAGCTGCGTCTCGTACACCTCAGCGATGCGCGCGAGCGAACGCAGCCTATCTTCGCCACGCTGCGCCTCAGCGCGACGCGCCAGGTGTTTCACCAGACTCGCGAAGTCTGCCGTTCGCTCGTAGATGCGAGCCACGGCGTCGCTGGCCTCAACGTGTCCCGGATCGTCGGCCAGGACCTGTTCGTAGAGGCTCCGCGCGCTCTGGGTATCGTCCAGGTACTGTTCGAGGATGCCCGCTGCTTTCGCCCGCAGATCGCGGGCCTGCGCCGGGCTGGCGGCGGCGTCCGCGCGGCGCGTGAGCACCATGCCGAGCTCCTGCCATTGCTGGGCCTTGCGGTAGATCTGCGCCATGCCGTCGAGCGCAACTCCGTGGCCGGGCTCCGTTTGGACGACGGCCTGAAAGCAGGGCAGGGCGAGGTCGGGTCGCTGCACCCTTTCCACGTACCAGCGCGCCATCGTGCACTGGATGGCGGTCGCGGTTTCGG
>JANNWK010000902.1:0-12164 GCA_031408355.1 Myxococcales bacterium | reverse complement strand
CGCGTTCGCCGACGGCGTCGTGCTGCTCGCAAGGAACGACGAAGTCATCGTCTGCAGACTCAAAGACGCCGCCAGCAAGTCAGGCAAGCCCGCGCCCGGCGGTGTCGAGCCCGCCACCCAGAGTGCCGCTACGTTCTTGCCGGTCGCGCGCGGCCCGGCCGTCGGCAAGTCGCACGCCTACTGGATCTCGAAGGGGCGCCTGGTCCGCCGAGCGCTTTCCGGCGGCGATTTGGAGGTACTGGCAGCCGATGCGCGCAACGGGACACGCGTCGCCGTCGCTGGCTTTCCCGAAGCGGCCGCGTACATCAGTCAACCCAGTGCCGGCCAGGAACCGAAGGCCAAGTTGCGCTTGTCGGATGGGCGCGCGCTAGAGCTCACGCCCGATGGGGCGGCAGCAAGCAGCGTGTCACTCGCCAGCGTCGGTGACGATCTCGTGGCCAGTTACATCGACGGACGCAGCGGCATGACTCCCGTCCACGCCCGGAAGTTCCGCCAGCGGACGGGCGCACTCGATCCGGACGTTGTGGTGTGGGTCGCCGGAGCGACGCAAGCCCAAACGGAGCTCACGAGCACAGGTTCGGACGCGGGAGCTTGGTTGCTCATTCCAGTCGAACGCGACGCCAGCACGTTCGGGCTGGCCAGCCTGGCGCTCGGCGTCGAGCCCGCGATGGACCCACCTGTGAGCTGGCGGGTCTTCCAGAACGGCCTGGATCTAGCGCCCACGGCCGGCCAGAACATCTGCGGCGGCCCAGTGGCGCTCTACGTGCGGCCGTCCAACGCGCGCCCAGGCTCACCGCAGGAGTTGGTTCTCTCAGCGCTCACGCTGGCGGAGAGCGCCAGCTCCGAGAGCGCCAACTCCAGGGTGGTAGCCCGGGCGGGCGGTTTCGCCGACGTGTCGATCCAGGCTCGGCCTGGCGGCGCGATGCTGGCGTACGTCGCCGACAATCGCACCTGGGGCCGGCTGATTCGGTGCAAAAATTGAGCAGGCTTGTTCTGGCTTTCCAAGCGCAGTAAGTGAGCGCGCGATGCCCAAAGCCAGACGCAAGAAGGCGACCCCAAAATCCCGGTTCACCGCCAAGACAGCCGACAAGCACGTGCTGTACCAGCTGTCGGTGCAGGCCCCCGATACCGAGGTCGAGTTCCTCGATTCGTGGTTCAAGAAAATCCGCGGGAAGAAGCCGCTCAGCATGCGCGAGGATTTCTGCGGCACCGCCATCCTGTGCGCCACCTGGGTCAAGAGCGCGAAGGACCGGACCGCCACCGGCCTCGATATCGACGGCAAGGTCCTCGCCTGGGGCAAGGAGCACAACCTGGCACCCCTGGGTAAGGACATCGATCGCGTCACGCTCCTTCAGAAGGACGTGCGCGCGAAGCTGAAGCTCAAGCACGACATCATTTGCGCGTTCAACTTCAGCTACTGGATCTTCAAGACGCGCGACGCCATGCGCGACTACTTCGCGCGCATCCGCGGCGGCCTGGCCAAGGGCGGGCTCTTCTTTCTCGACGCCTACGGCGGCTGGGAATCCCACGAACCGATGAAGGAGCACCGCAAGATCAAGGCGGGCTTCACCTACGTCTGGGACCAGAACACCTTCGACGCCATCACGCACGACGTGACCAACTTCATCCACTTCGAGTTCCAGGACGGCACCGAGCTGAAGCGCGCCTTCCGCTACGACTGGCGCTTCTGGACCATGCCAGAGCTCCAAGAACTACTGCTTGAGGCCGGTTTTTCCAAGGTACATGTATTCTGGGACACCAGCGCCGACGTACGCAAAGACGCCTTCCGGGAGCGTACCCAGGCCGCCAACCAGCCGGGTTGGCTTGCCTACCTGGTCGCCGAGGGCTGACGCCGGAGGTGAAAGCCCTGCCCGGTCGGGTGCGTTAGGGTATTGACCCGTTTTCGGGACTCGTGCGTCTGTCCATCTAGCGCGCGACCCAGAGCGCGGAAAGCCCACCATGTCGGTCAAGAATCGCGCTCTCGTCCCCGGTTGTTGGTTAGCGGTCGGCCTGCTCAGCGTCGCCTGCGGAGCCATGCAGGCGACCCCGGTTCCAGTCGCGCCAGAGGAGGGTTCCGGCACGGAGGCACCGGCCTCCGCCCCCGCGCTGGCCAACCAAGAGGCCTCGACGGATCGGTCCGAGCCGGCCACCCTGGCAGAGGCCGAGCAGCTGCTCGACAGGGCACGGCAGGATCTCGATCGGCTTGCGTTGGCCGAACCCGTTCCGTCGGCTAGTGCGACGGCGGGCGCCGCTCCCAGCCCGGCGTACGCGCCGCCTCCTCGCGACGCCGACGCCGACGCCGCGCGGAAGAAGGCCGAGTCGAAGCGAGCGGAAGCACGTAGCAGCGCTGACGATGCCGCCCCGGCCTCCGCACCTGCCAAGGAGCAGGACGTGTGCGAGTCGGCTTGCAAGGCCTTTTCCTCGCTTGAGCGCGCCAGCGCTGCCGTTTGCCGACTCGACTCCGCGGGCGGCCCGCGTTGCCTACGTGCCCGCCAGATCCGTGAGGACGCCTCGCGCCGCGTGGCGAGTTGCGGGTGCGCGGGATAGCGTGTCGCGGAGCGAGCCGAATAGCGCCCGGCTAGGGGCTCGCGAGCCGCGGTCGGTGGGCCGACTGGCACCGAGCCCGACCGGACTTCTGCATCTGGGCCACGCTCGCACGTTTCTCCTGGCCTGGTGGCGAGCCCGCAGCTCGGGCGGGGACATCCTGATGCGACTCGAGGATCTCGACGGACCGCGGAGCCGGCCGGAGTTCATGGCCGCCGCGCTGCACGATCTAGCCTGGCTGGGGCTCGACTGGGATGGCCCCGCGCTGGTGCAGTCGCACGGTCTTGAGAGGCTCACGAACGCGGCCGAAAAGCTCGAACGCGACGGGCTCGCCTACGCCTGCGTCTGTTCTCGCGGTGAGGTTCGGGACGCCCAAGATGCCCCGCAGCAGGGCGTGCCCGAACCGCGCTACGCCGGGACCTGCCGCGACAAATTCGCTTCGAGAGCCGACGCGCGCGCGGCGACCGGCAAGGCGGCTGGCCTGCGACTCCGAGTCCCGAATGGCGACACCGCGGTGGACGATGACTTGCTGGGGCGGCGCTTCTTCGATGTGGCGGCAGAGGTCGGGGATTTCTTGATCACCAAGCGCGACGGCGTTCCAGCCTACCAACTCGCTGTGGTGGTCGACGACAGCGCAGAGGGCGTGACGGAGGTGGTGCGTGGCGATGATCTCCTGGCGAGCGCAGCTCGGCAGCGGTTGCTGCAGGAGGCGCTGGGACTGCCGGCGGTGCGTTACTTCCATGTGCCGCTGGTCGTGGAGGAAGACGGGCGGCGTCTGGCCAAGCGCGAAGACGACCTCAGCCTCGCCGAACTGCGAGCAGGTGGGACAGATCCGCGCGCCATCGTGAGCTGGGTGGCTCGTTCAGCCGGAATCGCCTGCGAGGAACGCCAGAGCGCGGGCGAGCTTGTCAGCGCTTTCCGCTTCGAAAGCCTGCCGCGGAAGACCGTCGTGCTCAGCGCCGCGACCGTCCAGGCCCTGCGCCAAGCCCGCTAGCAACGCCGCGCCTACTACTGAGCGATGAGTCGCGTCGAGGGATCCAGCCCGACCAGCAAGGCTTCCCTGCAACCGGGCGGCGCCTTCTCGTGGGCGCTCAGCACCCGCACCGTGAGTAGCCCCCCCTGCTGGACAGCTTGGATCAGAGCAACGCGAACCGCCTCGTGGCGAATCGCGCTGGCAGCCGCTGCCGAAGCCTCTGCGACGCTGGCGACCAACGTCACCACGGCCTGCCGCGCACCGGCAATCTGCACGCTGGTCTGCAGGGCTTGGCGAGCCACCGACGTAGCTGGGGAATCGACGATCGTTTTCTCGCTGAAATCATCGTACGGTGAAAGTGCCGCGCCCTCGTTCATCGGACCCGGAGGCTCAGACGCGACGCTGACCTCAGCCCGCAGGTCCGCCGCCGCGCGCGCCAACGAGACAGCGCGGAGATCGTCTCCGGTGGCCTCGGCCCCTTCGGCTGCTCGCTGGATGAAGCGCACAGCTTCGAGCGGCTCTCCCCGCGCCCACGAGGCGCGCGCAGATTCGAGCGCCAACGCCACTTCGACTGGGTCCGCGGCTTCGATCGCCGGCAAGTTGGTCGAGGCGTGCATTACGCCCGCATTCTGAACGTCGGGACTGGGAGTTCCAAGCCGGTTCTTGGACTGCGTGGGCGCTTTCGGCAGCCCGGGCGCTACAGCACTAGCGGTATCTTCCACGGGCTTCAAACTACCCGCCCACGAGCCTCAGCTCAGCGTCTCCGGATCCGCATGCACGGGACGACGCACGCCCCCGCGAGCCAACAGATCCGTGAGCGACGCGATTCGGGCAATGTCTTCAAGACCCAGCACCCCGAGCGCGCCCTCCTCTGAACTCACGATCACTGGCGCCCCGGCGCCCTCCTGCAGGAGGCGACGGACTTCAGAGAGCGGCATATCGGGCGGCACCGTCTTCGGTTCGCGACGGGTAATCGCAGCCAGCGGAGCCGCGAGCCCCACACGACCTGCCAACGCGATCACGTCGTCCCGCGAGAGCGTGCCGATCGGCGTTGCGCCGTGAGTGACCAAGAAATGTGCTTGCGGCGAGCGCAGCGCCTGATCGACCGCCGAGCCCACGACGTCCCCGGGCGAGAAACTGGCAGCGTTCGGATCACAAACCTCGCCCGCGCGCAGCTCGCCCAGCAGCTCACTGGTCCGAGCCGTGACGCGTTCTTGACCCGCGCCCATGAAGACCAGGGCCGCAATGATCACCAGTAGCGGCTCACGTTGAAACCCATAGAACGCCAAGCCCACAGCCAGCACTTGCGCCAAACCGGCGGCGATGTTGGTCGCCCGGAGTTGGCCGAACACCATGCTGAGCAGCGCTCTTAACACGCGCCCGCCGTCCATCGGCAAGGCCGGGACCATGTTGAACGCGGCCAGCATGAGGTTGCTGTAAAGCAGCACCACGAGCAAACCGTGCGCCGAGGGTCGCGCGGCGATCGCCTCATCGTGCAGCTCGCCGAGCTCGAACAAGCGCCCCGGAGAAACCTGAAGCACGGCCAGGAGCACCAGCGCGATCACGACGTTGACCAGCGGCCCCGCGATAGCGATCAAAAGCTCGTGCAAAGGCTTTCTTGGCTCCGAAAGCAACCGGGCCACACCGCCGATCGGGAGGAGCACGATTTCCTTCACACCTACGCCAAAGCGCTGCGCCACCAAACTGTGCCCCAGTTCGTGCAGAACCACGCAAGCGAACAGGCAGATCACCGACAGCGCACCGAACACGGCCCCTCGCGAACCGTGGAGGGCGCCGAGCTGACTGGCAACGAGCGCCACGAGCAGAGCGAAGGTGAAGTGCACCCGAATGGCGATGCCGGAAACGCTACCGAGCTGTAAGGACCAACGCATGGGCGAACCGGAAGCATAGGGCGCCTCCGCGTGTGAGGCCCGGTCTAAACCCTCCCGCTGGGCCCCCCGCCAGCGCTCGAGCCCTCCGTCAGCCGAGGTGGACGATGGCTTGCGGCTGCGAACGATATTTTTCAGATGTGAAAGACGCGAGCACCGGATGTGTAGTTAAACATTGGATAGAAAAGGCGCTTCCGATTGGCACACTACATGCAAACAAGAGCCCTTGCAGACGGTGTCCGTGGCGCCCCCCCCTCCGCCTCGGCCATCGTCTCCCTAATCTCCTCAATGGCCTGGAGCGATCCCCTCGCTCCTGGCCGTTGTCCTTTTGTGGGCCGGCTGACAGCACTTTGCGTCGGTTGCGGGTTTTCGGGCAGCCTTGGACGATGCGCCCCGCCATCCTGCTCGCGCACGGAGCTGGAGCCTCCTCGTCGTCGGCCTGGATGCAGCGATATCACGCGCTGCTCGCCAGCTTCGCGACGCTACGCGCTTTCGACTACCCGTACATGGCAGCCGGCCGCAGGGCTCCCGACCGCCTGCCTGTGCTCGTCGAGGCCCACCGCGCAGAGCTGGCGCGCTTCCGCGCAGAGCTGGGCCTACCCTCACCCCAGCTGGTCCTGGCCGGGAAGAGCATGGGAGGCCGCGTGGGTTGCCACGTGGCACTCGAGGAGAAGCCGAGCGGCGTCGTTTGCTTCGGCTATCCGCTGCGAGGTCAGAATGGTCGACTGCGCGACGAGGTCTTGCTGGCGCTCCGCTGTCCGGTGCTCTTCGTGCAGGGAACGCGAGACGCCATGTGCCCGCTCGCCGAGCTTGAACAGGTCAGGAAGCGCATGCGCGCGCCCAGCGCGCTCATGCTGGTCGACGGCGGCGATCACTCGCTGCAAGCGACGAAAACCCTGCTCCGGCAACGCGGGACAACTCAGTTGCAGCTGGAGCAGCTGATTGGCGCCACCGTGCAGGAGTTCATCGTCGGACTATGAGTACCCGGCCTCAGCCGATTCGGCGGGCGACCTGCGCTCCGAACTCCGCCAAGTCAGCGGCGTCCTCCGCCCGAAACGGGTGATCGGTACGACCCAGCTCAAGCAAGGCGAAAAGTCTGCCCGAGACCACGATCGGCGTCATGGCAACACTCAACACGGCGGCGTCAGACTGCAAACGCTCCGCGATCAGACGCTCTGCGAGGCCCTGAGACGGGCTCCCAACAAGGGAGCGCCCCTGGACGGCGAGCAGGTACGACGGATCAGAACCAGGCAAGACCTCGCCCAAGCTCTCCGCCGAAACCCCGCACACCACCGAGGTCACGGGCCGTGAGACGGGCTCGCGGTAGCGGTGAACGATGCCCGAGCTGGCCAGGAGCGCGTGCAAGGCCAACGGCAACGCCAGGCTCAGGAGCTCGCCCGCATCGCGCGTGAGCGGCAGCTTTGCCGCGGCATCCCGCAGGCGTTCACGCGGCAAGGCTTGCTCGGGGGCAAGCCCAGGCCTGACCCCCGAAAGCTCCCGCGTGCGCAAAAGCGGCCGCCAGAACGCCCAGGTCTCCTGTCTTACCTGACAGTAGGCCGGGATACGCCCGCCGAGATAGCCCTGGAGAAGCAGCTCCGTACGCACGGGACCGACCGTGGTGTCCCCGTTGCTCACCAGCCAACGGGGCGCGAGTTCGGGGCGGGGCTCAAGCGATTGCGGCAACATCGTGCAAATTCCCTTCGGGCGGGCCGGCGGCTGCAGGTCACAGCGCGCGGCCCACTCACGAATTTTCGAGAACCCGCGAGGCCTGGGCCAACTTTCAGCTCACTTGGCGAGCCAGACCAGCGTCTCGAAATGATGCGTGCGTGGAAACATGTCGAAACCCCTCACCTCGACCAGCCTGAAGCCCGCGGCAACCAAGACCTTGAGGTCACGGGCGAGCGTCACCGGATCGCAGGCCACGTACGCCACGACGCTGGGCCGAAGCGCCGACACGCCGGCGACGACCTCCGGAGCCCCGTCGCGTGGCGGATCGAGGACAACGAGATCGAACGTCCTCCCCTCCCGCACCAAGTCGCGCACGGCGACGGCAGCGTCCGCCGTGCGCGTGCGGACGCCCGAAAGGCCTTGGGCGGCGGCCGACCTTTCGGCGGCTCGCGCCGCGCTCGGGACACGCTCGACCATCACGCCCGTGAGACCGAGGCGGGCGAGCGGCAAGGCGAAGTTGCCCACGCCGCCGAAGAGGTCACAGAAGGTCTTGAGTTCTCGCAGCCTCGCTCCCTCCACCACCGCAGTCACCAGAGCGTCGTTCACGCGCGGATTAATCTGGGAAAAAGCGTCCGCTGGCACGTCCACCCAGACACCGCCCGGCAGCTCTCGCCGCTCCGAAAGCAGCTGCGCTTCTCGCTCGCTGGCGGCCACCGCAAGCTCCTTGCTCAACGCGCGTAGGAGCGGGTCCGCAGCCACCGGCTTTATCCCGTCACGGGGAAAGAACCGAGCCAAGACGCCCGCGCCGGTCACGCGCAGCTCGACGTCCGAAAACCCCTTGAGCGCCTCAGGAAAGCGTCTCGCCAAGCGCCGAATCAGCCCGAGCGCGAGCATGATGTCCGGATGCGCCACCGAACAGCTCGGCACCTCGACGAGCTGATGAGTGCCGCGCGAGAAGAAACCCAGCTTGCCGTGCTTGCCCACGTGGAAGCGCACGCGCGAGCGATAGCCTGACGCTTCACCCACTTCCGCCACGCTCACCGGCAGCAGCTCAGGCGAAACGCCGGCTCCGCGTACGAGCGCTTCCGTCAGCATCGACGCCTTTTGACGAAGCTCCGCGTCGCGCCGCAAATGCATCAGATCGCAGCCACCACAGCTTGCTGCGACCGGGCACTCGGGGACCACACGTTCCTCGCTGGGCAAGGTAACCTCGTAGTCTTCGGTCACCCAGCGGCCCCGCTGCTTCTGCACGGCGCCGAGCCGAATGCGATCCCCGGGAGCCCCCGCACGAACGAACAGCGGCTGACCATCGGGGAGACGCGCAAAACCCTCGCCCCCGGGCACGATCTTCTCGATCAGGAGCTCAAGGCCCCGCAGCGCTTCGTTCACCTCAGGCCTCCCCGGGCGATCCGGGGCAAGCCAGTCTGCAGCCGGTGCCAGCTCGACGCGCCGGTGGCGGCGCGTCGGCGCAACCTCATCACTTGCCGGTCGTCCCGAACACTTTGTCCCAAACCATGTTGGATACACCGAAGCGATTCGAGTGATCCTTGAAGTGGTGAAGCATGTGGTGCTTCTTGAGGCGGCGTCCGTAGTCCGACTTCGGATTGAAGTGGTGAATGTAGTAGTGCGTGAGGTCGTAGAACATGTAGCCGACGACGAAGCCGCTGTGGAAGCCCCACGCCAGCGAGCCCAAGGTCAGGTAGAACAGGGTGCCAAAGGTAACGTACAGCGCGATGCTCACGGCGGGCGGCATCACCAGGCGGTACTTATCCTTTGGCCATTTGTGGTGAACGCCATGCACGAGGAAGTGCATGCGCTCCCCCCAGTAGCCGCCGGGCTCCCAGTGGAAGAACAGGCGATGAAGCCAGTACTCGGAGAGGGACCAGAACAGGAAACCAGCGGCAACCAGGACTAGCGTCGTCGAAACCGTCAGCCCGGCGTAGTGCAGGCTGCCCCAGAACAAGAAGGCAGCACCGGGCACGAACAGCGCGGGCACCACCAAGGCGTGCGTCCGCGAAAAGAGGTCCACGACGTCGTTGTCGAACATCCGTGGGGATTCGGGAGTCGCCCTCAACATGCTAACGATCTTGCGGTAGAAGCCATCTCGCGAAACGTGGGTTGGATGCCAGGGCCGGCTGCCGCGCCCAGGCAGCCCTGCTACCGGAGGAACGCGCTGGGTGCCAGACCATAGAAACCGACTGGCGCCGGCGCAAGCGGGGGAGCCTCGGGACCATTCTGTTCCCGTTGGAACCACGGAGCCGCGCCGAAATCCAATGCGATCTCGCTGTCGTGGTCGCCGCCGAAGCGCTGACGAATCGTGACGCTCGGCGTTGACCTGGGGGACGCCGCCGAAATCTCCGGAGCCGAAATCTTCCGTGGCTGCCCGGGGTTAGGTTCTTGACTTCGGCCGCAAAGCCGCTCTGGGTCTGCCGAGTCCAAGTGCGGAATGAAACCTGCATTACCCAGGTTTGCATCGCTGACGAACCAGTCAGCGTGAGGTTCCTCCCAATGTCCGACATCGCCCGCCGCCCTGCGTCATCCCCCGACTTCACCGATCCCTCAAACGACGAGCGCTCTAGCGTGCGCTCGCGCGGGGACGCTGAACGGACCGAGAGCCGGCGCCCGGGACAAGACACTCCAGGCACGCGCGGCGAGAACAGCGCCAAGACCACGAGCGCGCGGCCGCCGTCAGGCTCGCTGGACAGTCGCATCGAACAGAAGGTGCGCTTGGCGAGCACGCTCATCCGCGATCTGCCAGCGACCGACGCTCGCGTGCGGCTGCTGCACATCGCGGTCATGCGTCGTGATGAGTCACTACTCGACGGCGTCCTGTCGGAACTGAACAAACCGGCCCGCGAAATCTGAGGACGGAAAGCGCGGCGCTCGCGAGGCCAACTCCCATCACTCACTTTTCCGAAGTTTTCCACAGCCTGAACGTAAGCGGAGGTCGGAGACTGTGGGGAGGATGAAGCTCTAAAGCCACCTGAACGTCGTGCCGTATGGGCAGTTCATGTGCAACCGAGGTTTTTTGATCGTGGCGCTGGCCTGTTCTGTCGCGCCCACCGTGGAAGCCGCCGAGCCGAACGCGGTGCCCAAGAGCGCAGCCGACGAAGTCCGCACCTTGCCGGGCGGCGCCGTGGTGCAGTTCTCCGAGGGCGCCAACTACGAGGTGGGCCGACCGATCAAGCTGCAGCTCTCCCCGACTGGCTCGGAGCGGACCGCTGTCCAGGTCATTCGCTTGAACAGCGGTCGGGTCCGCGTGCTGATTGCCGACTCCAAGGCCAACAAGACCGCCGTGCTCGTTCAGGCGCCGCGCAAGGTAAGCGCCGTGGCCAAGGGCGACGAGAGCATCGTGGTGGCAACGCCAGAACGGGTGACCGTAGCCGCGCTGAGGGGAGAAATGCTGGCTGCGCTCGGCAACGATTGGAAAGCACTCGGCAGCGGGCAGATCCGCTCCTTTTCGGCAGGCAGTACGACAGAGCAAGCCGTGCTGCCCGCGCCGAAGCTAAATGCCGAGAGCACCGTGCTCCTGGCGCTCTCGGGGTCGGCCAACGCGGAGGTCCGGGTCCAACCGTTGGCAGGCGTCGCGCTACGCCAGCTCAGCGTTCACCGCTTAGAAGGAACGGAACGCAGCCTACTTAGCGAACGAGAGTGGCGTAGCGAGCGAGAACGGCTGTCGGACCTTCCACCCGGTCGCTACGAGGTGCAGGCCCGGGCGATCGACGCATTCGGCATCAGCAGTGAGGCCTCCGCGACACTCACGTTGCGGGTCGTCGGCGCCGAGCTCCCGGTTGGAGCGCGCATGGGCGATGGCAGTATCCTGCTGGGCAAAAATGCCCGAGTAAAGTTGCTCGGAGCCGAAGGCCTTGAGGCCAGCTACGGTAGGGCGACCCTGTTCGTGCCTGCGCCCAGGGACGTGGGGTTGGCGCGCGGCGAGGTCACGCTCTTGCGGCTCCGCGAACGCGGCGGGAAGGACGAACTCGGCATCAAGTTGGAGCCGCGAACCGTCCGCGCAGACGTCGCGATTGGCCCCAAGACCGCGCGCTGGCCGAAGGACGCGCTGGAGGTTTCGGTCAAGCTCTTCGACCATCGCGGCAGACCGTTGAGCGATCCGCTGAAGAGCAAGCCGCGCGTCTTCGTGAATGTCGAGCCGGTAGACCCAACCTGGACCCACTCCGGCAATACCTGGACCGCAACGGTGGCCCCCGCGCGTGGGGTTGGACCGTGGGTCGTGCGTGTGGAAGTAAACGACGACTTCGGTGAACAGGTCGGGCGCGATTTTATCGAGATCGGCGGGACCTGAACCGGCGCGAGTCTAGCCGGGCACGTTGAGCCAACCGAAAAACTCGGCGAGCCGCGCCCGCTGACCGGGCGGCATGTACTCAAAGTTGCGACCTCGGTCGATGATTTCCCAGAAATCCTTGCCCGTGACGCTCTCGAGCGCGCGCCGAATCGAGGCCAGCCGCTCGAGGGGTTCGCTCGCCATGTCTTTGGAGATGAGCCGTGCCTTTTCCTCGGCTCCCTGGCTCAGGTAGTAGGCGGCCAGCTTGACCTGGGCCTTGCGCACGCCCAGCAAGGCAGATTCCTGGCTTGAGACGCGCAGCGGGCGGTCAAGTTCCAGGAACTGCCGGAGCATCTCGTCCTCCTCGGGCAGCTTGAGTTCGTTGGCGATTTGGCAAAGCGCCGAGATATCGTAGGCCACGGTCTCGGTGACGAAGGTCAGCTTCATATCGAAGCTGACGTGTCCGTAGTAGCTCATGTGCCTTACGCCCTGCACGGCCGCCTGCGAATTGCCTTGCCGCAGCATCGCTTCCACCAGCAGGCGGTACTGGTTCAGGATGTTGTACGCCGTGCGCACATCCCGCGCGTTCAGGGTCGCGCGCAGGTAGGAATTCATGAAGCGATAGACGAGTTGAACCAACTCCTCATCCCCGGCCGCCGCGGCCGCTTCGCCAATGTAGCGGGTATCGATCGCTATCAAGTAGTTGATGTCACGCATGCTCGCGAGGGCTTCGTTGTAGATGCCCAGGTACTGGCGCATGACCTTCCACTCCACCCAGGTGCGGCGCCGCTCGAGGTCCTGGAGCGAC
>JANNWK010000901.1:0-4270 GCA_031408355.1 Myxococcales bacterium | reverse complement strand
GCGAGCTGCTGCGCCTCCGGCCCCGGCAGCAGCATGCAGTAGTTGAGCGCATGCAGAAAGCGCTCTTCGTCGATCCACCTGCGGCGCTCGACCAGCTCCTTGTGCATGAGCGCGACCTGGCCTGCCGGGCCCCCGAAGCTCAAAAGTCCGATCCTTGCCCAGACGCGCGCGGCCTCGCCGAAGCTCACACGCTGCGCGGTGCTGTTCGTGTCAGGCTCCGCCGCTACTCGCCGTTGCATAAGTTTGGATGACCTGTCCGACGTGCGCCAAAAGGAGGTTCCGCGGCGCCGGGACCAGGCTACCCGAGGCCACGGCCGGGTAGAGGGCGCCAAGATGCTGGCTCACCAGCGTCTCCGGGATCGCTCGGTTCTCCAGGCGGGCCAGCAGGCGTGCCACGGCTGCCTGCGCCTCGGGGAGCGGCCAATAGTAGCGGATGCGGTCGCTGTAGCTGTAGTGCCGCTGCAGGCGCTGTGCGTCGCTTGAGCCGTGGCAGTACTTCGCCCAATGGCCCGGCTGCTGGGTCATCAGCTGCTCCATCGCGCCTTTGAGCGTTTCTTGCGGCGCAAGGTGATCGAGGACGGCCGCGATGTGGTCGAGGCCGTAGAGCGCCTCGCGCAGCGCGAAGGTGAGGCCGGGCCCGACCTTGAGAATGGCAAAGCCGTCTGCCACGAGAGCCGACAGGGCAGAGAGCGGCTGATAGTCCGTTGAGTGTGCCTCGAAGACCATGTTCGGCAGCTGGCCGAGCGCCGCGCTGAGGGTCCGCGCGGCGGCGCGGTCATAGAGCACGACATTCTCGTTGCCGAACTCGACGCCGGGCTGCACGACCGTCGCGATGACGCGCTCGAAGGCCTGGCTGAGGCCGCGAGCGACGAAGGCCTTGCGGTGCACCTCCACGCTCTCCACGGCCGCCTCAGGCGTTGTGACCTGGAGCTGTTCGAGGGCCTCCATCGCGCCGCCCGGGATGGGAACTTCGGTGCCGATGACGTACAGCGGCGCGCTGAAACCGGAGGTTCGGGAGGAGGACTCGGCGATGGCGGCGAGCCGCGCCGCCCGTTCGGCGGTGGCGATGTCCAAGAGCGCCACGGGTTCGCCGGCGCAACCCATGCTGGCGTCGAGGTGGAGCTTGGTGAAACCGGCCGCGACGTAGGCCGCGATCATTGCGTCGGCTTCCTGCATCGCCGCTTCGGCGGGCAGATGCTTCCAGGGGTTGGGGCCTAGGTGATCGCCCCCGAGGATGAGTTGTTCGGTGTTCAGCTCGACCTTGGCCGCGATACCTGTGACGAATCGGCGGAAGTCGCTGGGCGTCATGCCGGTGTAGCCCCCTTGGTGGTTCACCTGATTGCAGGTGGCCTCGATGAGCACCGGCGTGCCGGCTGACTTGGCTTGAAGCAGGGCGGCTTCAATGACGAGCGGATGCGCGGAGCAGACGGACGCGATGCCCGACTGCAGGCGGGCGGCGTCGCTCGTGCGAGGGCCGACGGAGGGTGTGTGGCGCAGCGGCATGACGCCCAGATACTGACCAATCACTCAGATACAGTCAAATGCAATCATACTAGGTCACGCGCGTGACGTATTATGAGCCAATTCGCTCAGCGAGCTGCGCCCGGGCGTCCCTGGTCGAGCCAGATGAGCTCGGCACCGGAGCTCGCTCGGACGGCGAAGCGTCCCGCACGCGCGAAGCGGGGCCTACTTGTCGAGCAGGGTCTCGACCTGCGGCCAGTAGTCGGGCGAGTAGCCCATGGTGGCGTCGATCACCCGCATGGTCCTCGCGTCCACGAGCAGGTTGAGCGGGGTCGCGTCCGCGGTAAAGAACGCGCCAAGCTTGAAGCCGGGATCCAGAAGCAACGCGAAGTCGATGGCCTGGCTGGGTGCGGAGCCCCAAGCCTTTAGATCCGACAGGCGCGCCGGATTCGAGTCGTTGTCTTCGAACAGCGTCTCGATCATCACCAGACCCTTGGCCCCGAGGCTGGCGCGGATGCCGTTCGTCTTGATGTCCTCCATCTCTCGGCGGCAGACGGTGCACCAAACGGCCGAGGCGTTGATCCAAAGCAGCTTCGTGGCGCCCGTGGGATCGTAAAACTCGGAGAGCCGGACCGGCTTCACCTGGTTGAGGTCGTAGCCGACCGCGACTGGATCTCGCCAACCCATGAACGCGAAGTTCTCGATGACCGCGCCGACCGCGGTGCCGTAGGGCCCAGGCGGATAGTCCTCGCGGCGGTAGTCCACGCCCGTTCCGGTTGCAGTGGCGGGGGTGCCACCCGTCGCCGGTACGCCTCTGCTGCCGGTGCCGCCGCTGGCTGCCTCGCCGGCGACGCCTTCGCCCTGCGCGTCGAGTGGGGTACTTGCGCAGCTGAAGAGGAGTGAGGCGGCCAGGCTCAGACAGGCGAACAGCCACCGTCCGCGTCGCTCAGACCGTCCACCCGCGCTTCCAGTTGTCAGCATCATTGCCTTGTGACGATGACGGTACCTGGCTACGACCCTGAAGGCTAGCCGGAGCGCGGCGGGCGCTTGGCGAATTGCGGGGCGTCGCGCGGGATTTCGTCGATCCAGCCCGATTTTGCGGCGGGGAACGCGTCGCAGTAGGCCACGTAAGGCTTAAGGTCCAGGATCGGCGTGCGGTCGAGCAGATCGATCCCCTGGACGTGCAGGTTCCAGCCGTCCACGCGCACGAGCCGCACGGCGGAGAGACCAATCGGGTTGGGTCGGTCGGGCGAACGCGTTGAGAACACGCCGCGTCGCACGCGCGCGCCGCGCGGCGGCCTGACCTGCGCGGCCCAGCCCCCTCCGCGATCCAGGTAGCTGAGCACCCAGAGTCTCTCCATCCCCGACAGATCGGCCAACGCCGCCGACGGGATGCGTGCCGGATCAAGCTCCAGCACGGCGTCGGCCTGCGAATCCACGGCAGCCGCCTGCTGGGGCGTGCCGAAGCGGCGCCGGTACGGTGACGACACCCAGCCGATCGCTTGCAGCGTAAAAACTCCTATTTGCGGGGGCGGCGGCGCTTCGTCAACGGCCATGCCGCAGCTTTAGCCGATGCCGGTCGCTGCGGCGACCCACGTTCAGCCGTCACGGGGCGCTGGCAGGCCCGAAGCCGTGGCGTTTTAGCAGCGCTTGGCCTTCCTTCGAGGTGACCAGCTGTGCGAAGGCGCGTGCTCCGCCAGCACTCTTCCCGCGTTGGCAGACGACCAGCGTCTGCTCCAACGGCGGGTAAAGGTTCCCCTCCACCGGGGTGATCTCGCCCGCAGGAAAGCCGACCAAGAGCGAGCTGGCAACGATGGCCACTTCCACGTTGCCCGTCTCGGCGAGCTGCAACGCCTGCCGCACGTTCTCAGCGTAGACCAAGCGCGGCTCGACCGCTTGCCACACGCCGGCGCGCCGGAGAGCCTCGCGAGCTGCCGCCCCGTAGGGCGCGTGCTCAGGATGAGCGATCGCGATGCGCTTGAAGTGGGGTGCCGCAAGCTCCTGAAGCGAGTGCAGCACGGGGCTGCCCGGCGCGTGCCGACCCCAGATGGCGAGGCGACCTTGAGCGTAGCGAGCCTTGGTCTTGGCGTCGCAGGCGCCCGCCTGGATCGCTCGCTCGACGAACTCAGAGCTGGCACTGGCGAACAGGTCGAAGGGCGCGCCGTGCTCCAGCTGCTTCGACAAAAGGCCGGAGGAGCCGAAGGAAAAATTCGCCTTGTGCTGGGTGCGCGCCTCGAACAGCCCGCCCAGCTCCTGGAAGGCAAGCGAGAGATCAGCCGCCGCGGCGATCTGCACGGTTTCCACGGGCAGGTCGCCCGAAGGCGCTCGACAGGCAACGAGCAGCGCAGAAGAAAGGAGCACAGACGGCAGGAATGGCGCGTTGCCATCGGGAGGCATGGCCGGAGTCTAGCCGAAGTCTTCGCTGGCGCCGGTTTGAGCCTAACCGTACGCGGGTCGCCCCCGCTAGAGCTTGCCGTTGAGTGGATCGTAGGAACTGCCGCCCGACTTGAAGCCCGTTGACGACTTGGCGTTGCGACGTCGCGCGGGCTGCGCGAGGCGGGTGGCCTTCTTGCGCTGCTGCCCGACGGCCTGCTGCTTGTCCTTCTTGAGCAAGGCCTCTTTCATCTCGGCGCTGAAGCGTGGGTCGACCTCCAGGGGCGAGGGGGCTGCGCTTGCGGCGAGCGGCTTGGCCTCGTCCGGCGGAGCGGCGGGCGGTTGCGGCGGCGCTACGGGCGTCGCGCCTTCGTTCGCGCCGAGCTGGCCGAGGGACAGGCTTGCGGCCGCCGCGTTTGCTCCCGGCAATTTCGGC
>JANNWK010000900.1:0-5552 GCA_031408355.1 Myxococcales bacterium | reverse complement strand
CCTGTAGGGCATGGCGATCCTTTTTTGCCGGCGTTTGCCCGGACTTGTAGTCGATAATTCGTGCGCTGCGGCCGTCGCTCGAGAGATCGATGCGGTCGATCCTGCCCGACAGTCGATAGGCGCCCAGGGCGAGTGGTCCCCAGGCTTCTCCTTCGCCAAAGGCGCGTTCGGCGTCGCGAAATTCGTAGTCCCGGTGGTCGAGAGACCAGCGAACCAAGCTGCGAACGTCAGCCAGGGCCGCAGCCAGGGCTGCGCCGCGCAGCAGGGATCCGGCATGAGCGGAGAGCGTTCGCTCCGCTGCCGCTAGCGCGCGCCCGAGCAACTCGTCTTCGGAGCGTCCGAGCTGACCCGCGATGGCTGAAAGAGCTTCGGCGGCAGCAGCGTGAATCAACGTGCCTCGCTCGCGCGGGTTGAGCGCGTCGCTCACGGTGTCTTCCCGAGTGGCCCGGAGCACGATTGAGGCGAAGCCAAGGAAGGCGCAATCGGCGTAGCGCTCCAGCCGCGTGACAGGCAGCGGCGGCACGGCTGGGTCGACCCAGCTCGCCAGGGTTTCGACGCGACCGACCCGGTGCCCGGCTACCGACCGCCCAGCAAAGAAGGCCTGGAGCTCGAGTTCGCCCTGGGCGCGAGCGAGGACTTCGGGCGTAGGCGCGGGCAGGGGTGTGATGCGTTTCGCTCCCGGCGAAAGCGCTGATCCGGGCTCGTTCTGAACCGCGTGGCCCTGCGCTTCGAGTGCCAGAGCGAACCGGGACGGGCCCGTTTCGCTGGAACCGTCGGCCGTCGACCAAACGACGGTACTGCTGTCGGCGGCTGCCAGCAGGGCATTCAGAGCCAGCAAGGTGCTGCGCTCTTCATCACGAGCGCTGGCCGGTCTGCGAAGAGCCGGCAAGGCTTCGCAGATTTCGGCGCCGAGCCAAACCGCCGAACTGCCCGACACCGCCTTGCTGAAACAGGCCGCCGACGCTCGACAAATGGCCACCAAGTCCAGGGCGAGCCCGGCTACGTCGGCAGGCCGGGCGATGGCGATGGCGGCCGCGCGCGCGGCACCCCGCGCCTGCCCGACTCCTTCGACGGCACGCAGCAACTCGGCTAGCAGCTGCCGCGGCGTGATCTGCTCCTCCGCCAGGCCCAGGCGCGCGGCCGCGTTGACGAGGCGCGTCAACGCCAGTTCTAGCGCTGCCGCGCCTCGGGCGTCATCCGACAGTGCGGTAAGTAGACCGGGCGCGCCGGCGTCGCGTTCTGTGACTGCCAAGCGCAGCGTTTGGGGCGCCAAGCTCAGCAGGCCAAGCGCTTGCACCAGGAGCGTGAGCGCACCTGCGTGGGCCGCACGCGTGGCGGGCGCGCGCAGGCGCAAAAGGTCAGCCAGCATGAGACCGAGCGCTCCTGCGGCGTCCGGGCCGCGTTCGCTCTGACCCGCCGCCAAGAACGTCACCCGTTCCAACAGTAGCTGACCGTCTCTGTCCACGCCCACCGGGGTCCGGGCCAACAGATGCCGCAGCTTCCCGAGCCCGCGGTGGCCGTCGGCGCCGAACCAACGCTCGGGATCTAGGCCCGGCGCTGCCAGCACATCCAGGAGCGCATCGCGTCGGATTGGGCCAGCGGCCAGGCTCAGCAATTCCAGCGTCGCGTGGACGTTGGGACCTGCGACGGGCGGCCTGCCGCGCGGTTCGCTGAACGGCAGGCGAGCGCTCGACAACGCCGAACGCAACTCCTCGAGGAACCCCTCCGACAGCTCAAGCGGGACGATCGCGATCCGATCGAGGCGGGCGCCCGCAGCGAGCGCATCCTGAACGGCACGCACGATCACTCTTGCTTCGCTGGCCAGGTTGGGTGTGCGAACGAGCGTGGTGCGGAGCGCGGCGGCCGGCCTGTCGTCGTCGCGGCTGACGCTCGGATGGTCGTTGGCGTCCGACCAGCGCGCCTCCAGCCGCGCCTGTTCGCTCTCCACGGCGCGGCGCGACGTTTCCCCGCTCAGTCCGGGAAAGCGCAGCGTGACCCCACCGTTGCGTCGCCGGAGGACCTCGTGAAGCGTCTCCAGGAGCCGGAGCTCGCCCGGGCCGAGTCCAGCCCAGGCCCAGACGATGACCTCGGTGACATCTGGCAGTACCTGATCGTCGACCGCCGCGACTGCCAGCCACGCGTCGCCGCGCTCGTCTCGCAATTTTGCGGCGGATAGTGCCAGGTCCGCTTGTGTCAGCGCCGCTCCAAACATCCGAGCGCGGCTGCCCGGTAGGGCGTTCAGCTCGTTGGCATCGAGCCCCAAGCGGCGCAGCGCGCCGAGTCCGGAGTCGAGCAGGTCCGCCAATTCTGGTGAGGTTGCCGCGGATTCCGAGAGCAGCCGCGTGACCTCTGGCCCAGCCCGTTCGCGCCCGCCGGACGCACGCTCCGCAAGCTCCAGCGTGAAGGCTCGCAGCGTCTTGGCTCGGGCGCCGGCCTGGGCGAGCGCTTCCACCTGACGCGCGCCCGGAACCAGATGCAACCTCACCAGGCCGAGCTAGCGGGGGGCAACAGCCGGGTCAAGCGGGGGGAGGACGGGCTATGTCCGTGTCGTCCAGCGAAGGCGCTTCGGCGCTAGGGCCGGAGGCGCTTCTGCGCCTCGCCCTGGGTCCCTGCGACCGCCTTGAACGCCGCGTAGCGCACTTCCGGGAGCAGCAGCGCATCCGGCACGTAAATGTTCGGCACGATCAGCAGCTCCAGCTCCAGCTCGGTCTTATTTTCGGAGGTTTGTCGCAGCTTCCAGTTGGCATCGAGACGTTTCACGTTGCCCTTGATCATGCGCCCTTCGATCAGCTCGCGGTCACCCACGCGGCGCGGCGCATCGAAGCGGACGATGGCCCAGATTTTCGCGGTGCCCTTGAGGATGGGAACTTCGAGGTAGACGTCGGTCTTGTCTCCATGACGTCCGACCACGCGGCTCTTTTCGAAGCGCTGAATGAACCCCGAGTAATGCCCGTAGTCGAGCACGACCGCTTTGACCGTCTCCGGGGGCGCCGCCACCGTCGTCTTTGCGGCCCCCGCGGGCGTGCTGCTTTGAGGTAGTCGGACGTCGTAGCGGTGCACCCCGGCTGAGGTGCTCGCCAGAAGGTTGCCTGACGGAAGGGCGAGCAAAGCGAGCAACGTGAAAGCGCGTAGAGGTTTCATGGCAGGGTGACTTCCGATCAATGCGAACACTGGTCTCTGCAGGGAACGTGCCGGGGGCCGCCCCCCGAGGGTCTGGGCTTCAGCCTTCGCACAAGCTACGGAAGTGGCCCACGTTTCGTTCCTCCGCTCACCGTTGGGGTCGACCCGGTGACCGCCTCACTTCATGGCCCCCTGATCACGCTGCCGCAAGGGGGCGGCCGGTGACGCAAAATTAATACACTCTCTCTGTCTTCGGTTCATACCGGCCGGGTCAAGGCGGCCGACGGGTCGGGTGGCACAGTTTCGAGCGGAGCCATGGTGCAGGTGCCCGAGAACTGCACTCCCTTGTCCATGAAGACCTCGGGCGCCTGGAGCGTTCCGGCCACGCGCGCCGGGACGTACAGCTCAATCGACTGGTGGGCACGCACGTTGCCCGTGACCGTGCCCCCCTTGATGATCACGGTTCCGGCCAGGATCTCCGCTTCGACCTCGGCTCCGTCGCCGACGATCAGCGTGTCTTCGCTGCTGATCTCGCCGCGGAAGGAACCGTCAATGCGTACCCGGCCTTCAAACGAAAGCTTGCCTTCGAAGTGGGTGCCACGGCCAAGCAGTGCGGTAATTTCGGTGGCGGGTAGGGTCGTGGCCATGGGGGGCATGGATGCTAACCCCGACCCGGGTCCCAGTGGTAGCCTCGGCCGCAGAGTGAGAGCCAAGCAAGCCCTCCAGCGCTCTAGCGCGACGCTCCTATTGCTCTTGGCTCCGCGTGTCTTGGCGCAGCCGGCGTCCGCTCGCGATACCGCCGCCCAGTCGGCGGCTCCCCAGAGGCTACCTCGGTATCATCACACCGCCTTCTCCTGGGAGCACTCCGCAACGACGGAGACGCTGGGGGTAGGGGCCGACCCCCAGACCAGCAATCCGACCTATGAGATGGGGTTTTCGGCCAAACCTCGCTACTACCTGTATGAGGCCGCTTGGGCACTCAGTCTACGTGGCGATATCGGGCTGTACCGTGAGTTCACCGACAGCGACGCGACCACGCGCCGCGGCGAATGGTCAGTGTCCGACGCTGAAGTCGCGCTGGTCTACTCGCGACGCCTCGGGTCGGACGCGGCCGCCAGTGGGACCGCCATCGAGTTCCGTCCCGCAGCGCTGGTGCTACCGACCTCCAAGGCCAGCTTCGCGTCGGGTCGCTACTTCGCGCTCGGGACGCTGCTGGCCGCCACGCACACCACCCCGCTGCTTGTGGGCCGCGTGAGGCCAGAAGTGCTCGCGACGTTTCGGCTAGCGGCCGGCTATTCGCACTGGTTTGCCCGCGCCACCGTGCCCACTAGCAGCGAGCTTGATCGAGTGCGCCTCACCCCCGAGGGTCGTAGCGTGGCCGGCGATCAGCTGTCTGGCGCGGGCCTCGTCCGCCATCAACTGTCCCTGAGTGCGCGCTTCGGCCTGGCGCTTGGCGAACACTTGGCCTGGACGAGCGACGCGGCCATCCAGCCTGCGTGGAAGTACGAGCTAAAGGACGAGGTCGCAATCTGCGGCACGATCGATACGGGGTGCACACAGGTCGCCTTGTCAAGCAACGACACGCGCTACCTGCTGCGAACGCAGTTCAACACCGAGGTCTCGTTGGCGCTACCGCGTGGTTTTTCGATCGGCGTTGGCTATTCGAACGTCGCGGCGCAGATCGGCGCGGATGGTCGTCGCCGCGGTTTCTTCTACAGTCCCACCGCCACGTTCTATGCAGCGCTCAGCTTCGTGCCGCATGAGTTTGTGACCCCGGCGCCACGAACGGCCACAGCCCCCAGTCGGTTTGCGCACTTCTAGGCGGGCCAGCGCAGCCCTCGGCTGCGTGTTGGGCGTCGCGTTGGCGTGGTCGAGTCTGGCTCGCGCCGAGGTTCCCGGAGCGGACGCCGCGCACGGCCGTGAGTTTCGCGTCGACTTCTCCGCGCGGCACTTGGGGGTGGACTCCGACCTCGGCGAGCTATCCCTTTCGGGGGATGTCGTGGTTTCAGTGGGCCGATACCGCCTGAGCGGGCAACGCGTTCGGCTGCAACGCGGGCCCACGGGCATCAAGGTGCGGGGCGGCGGAGAGATCGCCTTTTGCCGTTGTGAAGCGCCGCCCGTGACCCTTGGCTACAGCAGCGTCACGCTCGCCCCACCCAGTGACGTGGTCATCGAAGACGCCGTGCTCCGCGCAGGTCCGCTGCCCCTGCTTTGGCTACCCTATCTCTGGCTGCGTTCGCCCGATCGCCTGAGCCTGGCCTTTCCGAGCGCGGAGTGGCGTGGCGAGGACGGTCTGCTTGTCGGCACGGGGCTGCACGTGCCCTTCTCTGCCAACCAGGGGCGTCCGCCGACGCGCGCTCTCGATGTCGGAGTGTTCGGCTACCTGCAGGGAGGTGCCCGGGTCGACGCCAAACTGCTCACGCCTCAGTCGA
>JANNWK010000899.1:0-15528 GCA_031408355.1 Myxococcales bacterium | reverse complement strand
GGCAGGAAGAAGACGGTGCGATAAAACGCGAGGCCCTTCACCTTCGAGTTCAGCAGGATGGCGAGAGTGAGCGCCGTCACGACGCTCAGTCCCACCGACCCAAGTGCGAAGAACGACGTATTCCAAAGCCCCTTCCAAAATAGGTGATCCTGAAAAAGCTCCACGTAGTTGTCGAAGCCAACGAACAGCGGCGGCAGCAGCACGGAGTAGTCGCACAGCGAATAGTAGAGAGCAGCCAGCAGCGGGTAGATCAAGAACGCCGACAGCCCGACGAGCCACGGCGCGCAGAAGAGCAGCCCGACCGCGACACGGCGGCGCTCAGCGGCGGTCACGGCGCCCTCCGAGCGGCGATGGCCTGCTCGCGATCAGCCGAAATTTGCAGGCGCTCTTGGACCTGCAGGAGCGCCTCCTTCGGGGGCAAGCGCAGATTCTGGATGGCGTCCACGGCGTTGCCAATCTCTCGCGTGTACTCGTTCCAAACGCCCGTCTTCGGAGCGGCATAGACGTTCGGGCCAGCGCCGATCTCGGCGAACAGGCGGATGTAGGGGTGCGGATGGTCCGCGTAGAACTTGTCGGACACCTGCTTGAGCGGAGAGAACTTGCGTTGACCGAGGCACAGCGCCTCCATGGCCTCCTGAGAGGACACGTACTTGATGAACTCCATGGCCTCCGCCGGATGCTTCGATCCCGTCGGGATCACGATCACGTCTGATTCCGCGTTGCTCACGCCCTTCAAGTCGGGGCGGTCCGCCGGACCGGGAAACGGTGCGGCACCCCAAGGCATACCGTCGGCAAATTTGCGAACGAAGTTGTACATCCACACGCCCTGCAGCTCCATCGCGAGCTGACCGGAAAGGAAGGGATTCTGCGGGCTGGAGAAGTTGCCGAAGCCAGAGCGAAAGCGCTGCACCTCGTCCACGCCCACCTTCTTGGAATACCCAGCTACCCACTCGTAGGCGCGCACGTTCTCGGGCGAGGCGGTGGTGACCCTGTTTCCCTCCATGAGCTTGCCGCCAAACACATACCCCCAGCCGTACGACCACCAGCCCGGTTCGGAAGGCAGAAACCCAAGCTGAAGCAAACGCTTCTTGTCGGAGGGAACCTCCGGCAAGTACCCAGACTCCACTTTCTTCTCACCGCTCGGCAGCGTGACCTCCCAACGCGTCAGCTTCTCGGCGAAGGCGTCCAGCTCCTCGAGCGTCTCCGGTGGCTTCTCCGGATCGAGCCCCGCCTCGCGGAATAGCCGCTTGTTCCAGTGCAACCCAACGGAAGCGGGCGTGGTAGGCAAGCCCCACAGGCGGCCACGGTGGAAGCTGAGATCCCAGAAGTGTTCGATATAATCGGAGCGGTCGAGGCCCGCGGAAGCGGCAAGCTCCGTGAGGTCCATCAAGCCGCCCTTGTCCGCGTAACCCGCGACCAGGTAGGTGTAAGTACCAGCAACGTCGGGCGGATTGCCACCGGCGCTGGCGACTAGCAATTTCTGGTCGATGCGCGAGATGGTAACCTTCTCTACCTCGATCGGCCGATAGCCCGGCTCCCGTCGAGCCCGTTCCCGCTCCTTGGTGTTGAACCCGTCCACCACTCTGTCCATCGCCTCGCCCTCGAAGTCTGTCCACTTTTCCCAGTAGACGATGTGTCGAACGGGCGCGTCTCGGCTGTCCTGACGCTCACTACAGGCGCTACCGAGGAGGGCGAGCGCGACCAAGGTCGCAGGCAAACGCATTTGTTTGTGGCCGAGACTCTGTCACTTTTTTTCGGGGTCGGGAAGTCAATCAACATCTTTTCAGGAGTGGCCGAGCAACCGCGTCAACATCCGTGGAGCCGGCTGAGGGCCTCGGTAAAAAGCAGCGTTTTACTGATCGCGCAATCTTCTCAGTCCCATGATCGCATTTGAAACGTTCACGCAGGACAGAAGGTAGCCTCAAGCTCTTTGCCCTCAGGAGACCCCGTATGCCGCTCGAAATCCGCGACGCAAACTTCGACGACCCGGCCGACTGCGCCGCAGTACTAGCGGTACTGGACGCCTACGCCTCCGAGCCTATCGGCGGAGGTCAACCCCTCAGCCGTGAGGTGAGCGAACGGCTCCTGCCGGAACTACGCCAGCAGACTCACGCGCTGGTGCTGCTCGCCTTCGTCGCCAGTCAGCCGGTCGGCGTCGCTGTCTGCTTCTTCGGCTTCTCGACGTTCAACGCGCGCCCGCTGCTCAACGTCCACGATCTGGCCGTGCTGCCCGAATCGCGCGGACAGGGCGTGGGCCGCGCGCTCTTGGTGGCCGCCGAAGGACGCGCGCTTGAGCGGGGTTGTTGCAAGCTCACGCTGGAGGTGCGGGAGGACAACGAGCGGGCTCGCGGCCTCTACCGGAGCGTGGGCTTCGGCAACTCCGAGTTCGGCAGCGCCATCGTTCCGACGCTATTCCTCAATAAGAGCCTGACCTGAGTGAGCTACCCGCACTGACCCGGGCAAGTCCCGCCCCAGGCGACGCAGGACAGTGCCTGGACGCCGCTGCCCTCTGGGATGCTTTCCAAGGCGTTGCAATCCGGGAAGGTGCCATTGGGGTCGTAGCGCAAGGTGTTGCCGCACACATCGGTCAGCGTAAAGTCAGTAAGCTGCACTGCATAGAGATCGACCTGGCTTGTCGACAGCGGAATGACGACCAAGCTCCCCTGCACTTCGACCGGGCCCGCTCCGCAATCGGTGCCCTCTCCGAAATCGGCGAAGTACTGGCTGGTGCCGCTGGCAATCGGAAATGGCAGCGATGCAACATCAAGGACGAACTGATTCAGCGCTGGATCGTAATAGGGAGACCAGCCTTCGCTCACCTCACCGCACTTGAAGCTGAACTCGCCAGGCTGAGCCGGACAGTCGACGCCAGCACCGCCTGCGCCCCCCTGTGCCAGCCCGCCCTGACCTGCGCCTGCTGCGCCGCCGGCATCGCTGCCTGCAGCGCTGCCCCCGGCCATGCCGCCCTCGCCACCCGAAATCACTCCCGTGCCTCCTTCGGGCTGACTTTGACCACCGCCGGCCTGCTCGCTGCCACCGCTGCCGCCAGCGGCGTCGCCCGCTTGCCCAGCCTCACCGTCGTTGTCCGTCTTGACCTTCTCGTCACCCGCACAGGAAGTCGCGAGCACAAACGCCAAGAGCCCTGTCCCGCCAAACAAGAATAGTCGCTTCATGCTCCCCAAGCATAAGCCCCGAATCGACTGACGATCAACACAAGCCCCTAACCCCGGGGCAAGCCGCAGCCGCAGCCTGTTTCAGGCGGGGTTCAGGCCAGCGCCCGCGGCGCTTCCCTCGACCCGGTCGGCGCGCTTGAGCGTGAACGAGAAGGTGGTGCCTTGTCCCGGGCGACTTTCGACGGAAACGCTGCCACCCATCGCTTCGACCAGGTGCTTCACGATCGAGAGGCCCAAGCCGGTCCCGCCTACGTCGCGGGAGCGGCCCGCGTCCACTCGATAGAAACGCTCGAAGACCCGCTGCAAATGGCGTTCGTCAATGCCCGGCCCGTCATCGCTAACACTCACGGTCACCAGCTGCTCGGACACAGACACTCCCAACCAAACCTGGGTCCCAGCGCCGCCATACTTGACGGCGTTGTCCACCAGGTTAGTGAGCACATGCTCGAGGCCCCGCCGGTCCGCTCGAACCCGCGGCAGCTCTGGCCGCGGCCGCTCGGCGAGCGCCACGCGGGCCGCGGCAGCCCGCTCTCGAAATAGCCCCAACACCTGGGAGAACACGGAACCAAGCTCGATCGGCTCGAACGTCAACCTGAACCCGCGGGCTTCGATGCGCGACAAGTCCAGCAAGTCCTCAACCAGCGCATGCAGGCGTTGGGCGTTGCGATCGATAATGCCGATGAAGGTGTGCGCCGCTGCCGGATCAGCAGCGGCGCCGTCGATCAAGGTCTCAGCCGCGGAGCGAATCGAAGTCACTGGGGTTCGCAGCTCATGCGAGACGTTCGCGACAAAATCGCGGCGCACGGATTCCAGCCGTCGCACCTCCGTCACGTCGACGAAGACCGCGACCAACTCAGCCCGCCCACCCGGCATGCGCGCGACGCGCACCAGCAAGCGCCGGGGCTTGATGCTGCCGATCTCGACCTCGTGAATAGTTGGCTCATCGGTGGTGGCAGCGGCTTCGAAAAGGTCCCTCAGCTCCGCGTTCCTCATCACGTCGAGAAGCGGCTTGCCCATGGTGTCGGCCGGGAGCAGCAGCATCTCTCGAAGAGCCGGATTGACCAGCACGATTTGGCGCCTACCGCCCAACAGCAGCACGCCTTCCTGCATCCCTTCCAAGATCCCCGCCAAACGGTCGCGCTCTTCGCGGAGCTCCGCCAGCGTCGAGGATAGGCCCCTGCCGAGCTTGTCCAAGGTACGACCAAGCTCCACTATCTCGTCCTCGCCCTCCACGCCGGAACGCGCCGCAAGCTCCCCGGCGGCCATGCGGCGTGCCACGTCGGTCAAGGCGCCCAAGCCACGGGCCATGCGCCGCACCAAGATCTCCGAAACGAGCAAGGCCAGCGCAAGCAACGACAGCGCTCCGCCAGCGGCGGCCTGGCGAAACCACTGCCGCTCCTCGTCAATTGGCGCCAGCGCTTGACCGACGCGCACGACGGCGGCGGCACCGTCCGCGAGTCGAAACCGAGTCGCCGTATGCAGATGCCGCCCCTCGCTCAGGAAGGCCCCGCCGCCAGTGCCCGCGCCAAGAAAATCCGGAGCCCGCGCGTAGCTGAGCGAATCGATGCGCCCGTCCGAGCTCGCCAGCAGACTGCCGTCAGCCCGAAACAGCTTGACCGGGCCGCCCACCTCGCGCGCTAGCGCCTGGCTCAACCGCATGAGGCTCTCTGGCTGTGGATCCGCGCTGAGTGGCTGACGAGCTTCCGCCAGGAGGGCCACAAGCCGCGCACGCACGCGAAGTTCCTGACGAGCCTGAGCCATCAGCCGCCGTTCGAGCACTGGATCGGCGTAGGCAAACAGCGCCAGACAGGAGACCAGCACCACCCCCGACGAAAGCCCGAAAAGCCAGGCCCGCAGCCCCAGCTTCAAGCCGAAGCCTCGCCCGGCGTCCCTACGAAACGGTAGCCCACGCCGCGCACCGTCTCGACATAGTCGCGCGCCGTCTCCAGCTTCTCGCGCAACCGCTTGACGTGCGTGTCCACAGTGCGAGTCGTGATGTCGGCCTGGATGCCCCACACGTCGTCGAGCAGGGCGCTGCGCGATTGCACGCGGTCTCGGCGATCGTAGAGCGTAACGAGCAGGCGAAATTCTAGGGCGGTCAGCTCGATCTCCACTGACTCAACCCAAACGCGGTGAGCCTCGCGGTCAACCCTGAGCACGCCGAACTCGATGCTAGCCTCGGGTTGAAGCTGCGCCTTGCCGCGCCGCAGGATCGCTTGAATGCGCAGTAGCAGCTCACGTACGCTAAAGGGTTTCACCACGTAGTCGTCGGCACCCAGCTCGAACCCAACGACGCGATCGATTTCCTCGCCGCGCGCGGTCAGCATAATCACCGGCACTCCGCGAGAACCAGGCGCCTCCTTCAGCTGCTTGCAAACGTCCGTCCCGCTCAGATCCGGCAGCATCAGGTCGAGCAGGATGAGGTCGGGGTGTAGCTCCTTCCCCAGGCGTAACCCCTCACGACCGAAGCGTGTCGTCGTCACGTCGTGGCCCGCCTGTCGCAAGTTGTACTCGAGGACGGCAAGAATATCCGGCTCGTCTTCGATGATCAGAATTCGTGCCATTCGCTCCTGCGCTATCGGGCGTGTGTGACGGATCAGTGACAAACGTGTAGTACTACCGCGGCGATGGGCCCGCAACGGATCTCAAAGCCAGCCCGCAACGAAGGAGACGAGTGCAAGCTTGTCGCCGACGCCGGCGTGCCCGCTCACCTCGACATGGTCGAGCAGGGGAGAGATGAGGGCCCGGTGGGCCGCGGTGCCGAGCTCAGCGCTCGCGGCGCCTGTTTCGGATGGCGGAATCACCGAGTCGTGGGCGCCGTGGAGCAGGTAGACGGGCAATCCAAGTCCGTGCAGCCGCCCTGCAGGCGAGAGCTGAGCAAGCTGCTCTTGCTGGCCCTGTAGCAACGACTCAAGCGCTGGCGCGAGCGACTGCAACTGCTGCGTTTCAAGCAGCTGCCAGAGGCGCGCCGCTTCCGCCGTAGTCCGCGGCTTGGCTAACCGACGCGCTAGCGGGCGATCCTCCCTTAACCACGCCCTAAAGCCAGCTCGCAGGGGCGGCAGATCAATCGCTGGCACGAAGTGCTCGAGGTTACCGTACACCAGCACGACGAGCCCGTACTCGTGGGCGGACGCGTGCACGACGCCAGCCGTGGTCTCAAGCTCGTTGCGAACAATGAATCGCAGCACACGCCGGAGGTCGTGGTGACCGCCGACGCTGGTCACGAACGACAGCCGACCAGCGGTCTCAGGCTCCGCCGCCGCTACCAGCGCGAGCCCACCAGCGAAGCTGAAGCCCAGCAAGCCAAGGCGTTCACAAGCGTGCTTGGGACTCTCCGCCAGGTACTTCACGGCATCCCGAATCACCCTGACCCCGCTCAACGTGATGCGATAGTCAGAAAGCTCCGTGAGCGCCGGTGTAACCACGGTGAGCCCGCTCTCCGCCAGCGCACGCACGAACGGCACCAAGCGGCGCTCATCAATGCCAAGGTGGTGCACGCCGTGCGCGACCACGATGCAGCCGCGCGCTTTCGAGTCTATAGAGGCGTACAACCGCGCGTGAATCGGGCCGCTTTCGCCCGCAATCGTCAGCTCTTGGCTGCGGACGCTCGCCGCCTCTGTAGAAGCGACGTTGGCCCGCGGCGAGAGGCGCTCGAGCAGCCGCGCTGCCTGCCGATAAGACGAAACTGGGCCCCAGGCGAGCAGTAGCATCCCCACGCTGAGCCCCAGCACGATGAACCATCGCGACCGGATCGGGCGCATGGCTGAAGCTTGACACGCGGACCGGCATTCTCAGCTGTCTTTGGTGCGAAATTGCCAGCGAGCCGCCCGCCAAGGGCGAGCGCCCCACTGGCACAATCCCGTGGGCCGGATTCACGGACGCTTTACGCGCCCGCTCAGATCGGGTTCGTTGGCTCGGCCTCAGGCAACGAGGCCAGGAGATGTTCTGTATGTCGATTCGAAGATGGCTCGGAGTAGGAATGCTGGCCACGGTAACCGGAGCGTGCGGCTACTCGGAAGACGAGTGGAAGGCGCAGCTTGCCCGTTACGAGCAGCTCTCTCAGCAGCACAGCAAAGAAGCGGCGGAGCGGGCCCGCCTGCAGTCGGAGTCAGAAAAGGCCCAGCGCCAAATCGTTGAGCTGAAGGACCAGCTTCAAAAGATGGGCGTCAACCTCGAAACCATCAACCAACAGCTAGAGCAAACCGGTTCGGCCAACAAGCAACTCTCCAAGAACGTGGAGGAGCTGCAGCGCGCAGTGAAGGAGTACCAGGCGCGCGCGGCACAGCTCGAGCGCATCAAGCAGCGCTTCGAGCAGCTGCGCGACAAGCTGAAGAAGCTGACCGAACTGGGTTTGAAGGTGGAGATCCGAAGGAACCGTATGGTGATCCGCCTGCCCGGCGACGTCTTGTTCGCCTCGGGCGACGACAAGTTGCGTCCTGAGGGTCTGAAGGTGGTGGGTGCGGTGGCAGAGGTTATCCGCAACGACAAGCAGCTCGAGGCGCGTTACTTCCAGGTCGCCGGTCACACAGACAACAAGCCGCTCAAGGGTGGCCGCTTCGGTGACAACTGGGGCCTGTCCGCAATGCGCGCCCGGCAAGTGCTCCTCTACATGGTCTCGCCGGTCGGCTCGAAGGAGGGCGGCGGCGGGCTCGCGGTAGAGAAGCTCCACGCCGCCGGCTACGGCGACACTGACCCGGTGTCGAAGAACGAAAGTGACAACAACCGGCAGCAGAACCGGCGCGTCGAGCTGGTCCTCATGCCGGACGTGGAGGAAATGCTCGATCTGAAGTCGTTGATCTAGCCATCTGAGCAGCTGCCCGGCCCCTGGGACGTCGCCCCGGGGCCCAACGTCGAGAACCGGGAAACTTGAGAGCACGGAGCCGCGTAGGACAGTCTTGTGGGCATCTCCTGGCGCTCCACTGTGGGCCGGTATACGACACCCCGGCTTGGAAGAGAGCGGCATCCCTGAGGGCGCGGGCAACACCGCGGAACAGCTCATGGATAGCTACGTGGACGGCCATCCGGGAGCGTTCGACGATCTGTACCGAAAGCTCTCACCGACACTCATGGGTTACCTTATTCGACTGACACGTCATCGCGCCCGAGCCGAAGATCTCCTGCAGATCACCTTCACCAAGGTGCACCGTGCCCGCGCCAGCTACCTGCGGGGAGCGCCGGTCTTGCCCTGGGTCATCGCTATTGCTCGGCGTTCCTTTCTGGATGAACGGCGGACCTCGGCCGTAAGAAACGAGGAATTGAGCCACGAAGGCGTCCTCCCGGAGCCGAAGGCGGAGGCGCCGAGCGTGCCAACCGAGCTTTCGGACGCGCTGGAAACGGCTCTCCAGAGGTTGCCGGACAACTACCGAGAAGCCATAGAGCTTACGAAGATCACTGGGCTCAGCATCGTGGAAGCCGCCTCCGTGCTCGGAACCACCGAAACCGCCGTCAAGCTGCGCGTTCACCGCGGCTACAACCAGCTCCGCAAGGAGCTTGAGAGCTTTACGCGCGCGCCATGACCCCCAAGGATCCGCTCGCCGATTTGCAGTGGCCCAAGGCTACCGCCACCCCCAGCCAGGATTGCTCGCAGGCCATCCGCGGGGTTTGCACCGAGGGTCTGTGCGCCCGGCGCGGCATGTCGCCGCTCGTGCGCGGGCTCGTCACACTCGGATTGTCGGTGCTGCTGTTCAGCTACTACACCTGGTACGCCGTCACCGAGCATCCGCCGTCCGCCGTCGTCAGCACGGCTTTGTACGGGGCCGTCGGCTGGATCGGCGCTCAGGCATTGTTGGTGTTTGTCACTTTGGTACGTCCACCGGGCAGGCGCGGTTCGCGCACCGCCCGGCTGGCGCTGCTGCTCGGCACTCCACTGGCGTTCGTGGGCTATCTGGCGTTGCAATCGACCGAGCACTTCAGCCTCGAACGGTTTTCACACGGGGCCCCGGCCAGCCATGCTCTGGGCTGCGGGGCGTTCGCGCTGCTACTCGGGGCGCTGGTGGCGGGCGGAGCGATGGTCGCCTGGCGCCGGACCGATCCGTATGATCCGGGCCTGTCGGGAGCAACCATCGGGCTGGTAGGCGGGCTGGGTTCGGGGCTCGGAATGAGCGTGGCCTGCCCGAGCCACGAGTTGCTCCACGCCTGCTTTTCGCACGGCCTCATCGTATTCGCGCTCGCGATAGCCGGATTTGGTGTGGGACGGCGGCTGCTTTCGCCGTGACCCACGGCAGATTTTCGCGCGCGGCCGACTTCCTCGTCTATGCGGCGGTAGCAGGCCTGTTCGGCCTACTCATCCTGCGAGGTAGCTCAGGCCCGAAGCCGGGCGCGTTTGCCAAAGCCTTCGAGCTGCCACTGGCAACGCGAGCCGGGACATTCCGACTCGAGGAACACCGCGGCAAGCCGGTGCTGCTAGAAATATTCGCCAGCTGGTGCGGTGCCTGCCGTAGCGCTGCCCCCATGCTCGACGAAGTCTACCGCGACGCCGCCAAGACGGACGTTGTCTTCATCGGCGTCAGCGTCGACGACGATGCACGCGCGGCCCTCAGCGCCCAAGAGACCTGGCCCATCAGTTATCCAGTGGCCATCGACGACGGTAGCGTCTCACGCGACTACGGTGTGTCGCTGTTGCCGACCTTCGTACTTATCGGGCGTGACGGGTCGATTCAGCGCGTATCGGCGGGCGTGCCCTCACGCCGCACGCTCTCTCGGTGGCTGTCGGAACTCTAAACCTAGTGAGAACTCGCCGGTGCCGGATTACCGGGCTTATCATCAGGCGTGGACATCTGCGGCTCGGGCGGCCGCAAAATCATGCTCCCCGGGCGCTGAACCGGCACTGGCGCAGGCCGCGGCCGAAAGCTGCCGTCGTCGACCTTGCGCGAAACGGCCTTCCAAAGCTGCTGGTCGCGCTCCAGCTCGACGATGTAGTTCTGAGGTGTAGCGCTGGCGCCGTAGGTCGTGACCCGCGCAACCGCCTTGAACGGGTCCCGCTCCAGCAAGACCGACACCGTCTGCGCCTTGCCGCGTAGGCTCGAAGCTTCCTTGGCACACTGCGGGTTGGAGTCGCACAGCTGTTGTTGCTGCTTCAGCTCGTCCACCAGCGGCCCACGGGCGAGATCGAGCGCGCCTCCGAAGCTCTTAGTGGCCCAGCGTTGCTGTAGCTCAAGTGCGGCGTCCTTCGGGTCACGCGCCAAGTCCACCAAGTCCACCTTACGAGGGTCGCGTGTTTCCTTGGGCGGGTGGTAGTTGCAACCCCCGCGCGCGAACAGCCACATGCACACGGTCATGATGCCGATGACGGCAAGCATGCCCAAGGTCTGCTTGCTCGGAGAATCGATCTCGTCCTCCGTCTGAGGGGCGGGAGGCTTGGGTGTCTTCGCCTTGAGCTTCTTCTTCTTCGCGCCCTCCGAGGTCGGCGCTTTTGAAGGCGCAGCTGCGGGCGCCACGGGCCCCTCGGGCGGTGTGGACCCCTCGGGCGGGGCGGCTTCGGGCTCAGGAGCGCTCGACATGCGCGCTTCGGGTAGCAAGCCTCTAGGTTTTCCGCAACCCGGCCCCTGGAAAGGCCGAGTAGGACACATGCTCCAATTTGGCAGAACACTCGCCGGGATTGGGCTTTCCGCCTGCGCCTGCGCCGGAACGGCTCCGCTGCCCGAACGGGCGATCGCCCTGAATCGGGCGGGCGCGGAAGCTCTGGCCCTCGGCGATCTCGAGACAGCGGACGCTCGCCTCAGTCTGGCCCTCGAGTACAGCCCTAGGTTCGTCGAGGCCCTGGTGAATCAAGGCCTCGTGGAGCTGCAACGGGGCAACTTCGACCGCGCCCGAGAGCTCTTGAGCCGCGCCCGGCGGCTGAACCCCGACGTCGCCCAACCCCACCACGCCCTGGCGGTGCTCGCCGAACGCCAGGCCAACCCCGAGCAGGCTTCTCGCCACTATTACGAGGCGCTCGCCGTCGACCCGGGATTTGCGCCCTCGCGAGCCAACTTGGCACGCTTGCTGTTCGACGCCGGCATGCTCGAGGAAGCCTTAGTCCAGTTCAAGCGTTTGGTCGAAGTGGCGGGAAGCGCCCCCGAGGCCGCGACTGGCTTGGCTGAGACGCTGCTGCGGCTCAATCGCATCGAAGAGGCCGAAGCCATCATTCGTTCAGCCCGTCCGCGCTTCCCAGATTTCGCCGAGCTAGCCGTGCTCGAAGCTCGAAGCCTGCTGCGTCGCAACGAGATCGAACGAGCCATCGAGTTATTGACGCCTCTTGGCTACGGCCGAGATGACCAAGCAGCGGCCGCATTGTCCTGGCTGGCCACCGCAGAGCTGCTGCGAGGTCGCGCCCGATGGGCCGTTGCGGCCGCAAAGCGTGCGCTCGCACTTGAACCGAATTCCCCGGTGGCCATCTACGCCATGGCGCAGGCGCTTGAGCAGCTTGGAGATCCTTCCGCGCTCAATTGGCGGCGGCGGGCCAGCCAACCGAGGGAAAATCGAGGACCCTAGCGCACCACTCCCCGCGCCGGCCCAGCGCGCCTGCTATGCTGCCGCCCGCGTGATGATGCAAGCGGCCACGAGTACCGTCCCGAAGGTTCCGGTCTTTCCGCGTGCGCTGGTCCGGATGTGCGCGCGAAGCCAGCGCGAACTCTGGGGTCTCCGGCTGACCCGTCTCTACGGGTTCGGCATTGGTGTAAGCTACGCGGTGCTCGTGGCCGTGACGGCCGCCGACGAGGCGGCAACAGCGCGGCTCTGGCTGCGATGCCTGGAGACGGCTTCGTGGGTGGCCGGGATTGGAGCGCTTTCGCTCGCGACCGATCTGCCGGGCCGCGATACCGCCCAGGGTCTGGTGGGCCTAGCGCACCTGCGCGGTTTCAACGAACGTAGCCTCGAGCGCGCACGAGCCTTCGCTGGCGCGTTGCGTCTGTCAGCCACCGTCGCCATCCCGGGCGCTCTGCTGGCGCTCATGGCGGGCCTGCGCGCGCGCTCGCTCCCTGAAGCGCTGTCGGCCATGGGGCTCCTGTTGTTGACGCTCCCGTACGCCGCGCTCGTCGGCAGTTCCCTTGCGGGTTTGGCGCGCGCCGCCAGCCGCGCCCTGCCGCAGCGGGGTCGTCTCCTGTTCGTGGTGCTTACGCTGGGTCCATGGCTCGCAGGCGAGGCCTTCAGCGCCAAGCTACCGAGCGTTCCGGGCGCGTTTGCCTGGCTGCTTGAGCACCTCGCGCGGGGGTTCACATGAGTCTGTTGGCTTTTGACCGAGCGACGCTGGGTCAGCTGCGCGGAGCCGACCTCGAACTTTCCCCCGGACGCTACGTGCTGCTCTCCACGGAGCGCGAAGCCATGGCCAGCGTGCTCAACCTGGCCTCCGGCAGAATGCCAACGAGGGCGGGACGCGTCACCCTGAGTGGGCTCGCTCCCTATGCCTCGCCGGAAGTACGCCGACAGATCGCGGCGCTCTTGCCGGACGAGTCGCTGCCACCCGCCAAGACCCTGACTGAGAGCGTTACCATCGCGCTTGCCGCCAGGGGGAGCACGGGCGTGGCGCGGACTCTGCTGGCGGACGTCGGCCTCGAGAGGCTAGCAGAAGCCGCGCCGGCGACGCTCGGCGAGCGCGAGCTTCGCAGCGTCGCGCTCGCCGTGGCCCTAGCCCACGACACGGCGACCCTGCTGGTCATTGACGAACCGCTCACTACCGTGTTGCCCAAGCCATTGGTTCTGAACGCGTTGGATCGACACACGGCTCGCGGCGCGATTGTGCTCGCTGCCACCAGCAGCTCCGCGGACGCCACGCTGCTCGGAGGAACCTGGTTGTGCCTGGAGCTGGGCCGACTGCAGACGGCTCCCGCTCGCCCGCCTCGGCTGGGCAGTGGCCCGTGGCAACAGTTGCGGGTCACGGCTAGCGACGCCCGGGCTCTCGCTCAGGCGCTGTGCGCTTCCGAAGTGGAGCTATTGACCGAGGTCGGCCGCGATGCCAGCACGCTCAAGGTGTTGGGACCGGCGCTCGAGATCACCGCCAGAGAGGTGATCTTCCACGCGCGCCAGCAGAATATTGAGATCCTAAGCATGGAAGCCGCCGTTCCGCCCGTGGAAGCGCTGCTAGCGGCTCGGGCCGGCTTCGCTCGGGGCGCATACGAGGCTGCGCGTGCCGCAGCGCTTGCGGAGCCCCAATCACTGGGCCCATACCCGCAAGGTGCAGGGTGAGTCCCAGCGTGCAGGCCGGCGCGGGCGCCGCGCTGAGCCGGCTTCGCGAACCGGGTACCCTTGTTGCGCTGGCATTGAGCATGGCCTTCACGACCGGCGTCGCGCTGCTCGAGCGAATCCACGGCCACAGCGGCGCGGCCGACCGCGCGCTTGCCGGGGGCGCGTTCGGTATTGCCCTCCCGCTGTTCTGCTACTTCGTGGTGGCCCGCATTTGCGCGAACTCCAGCGTTCAGGCAGCGGCCTTCCCGTTGGCGCGGCACGGTCTGAGTCGCAGCGGTGTAATGCTCGGCCTGCTCGTGCCCTCCGCAGCACTCACCATGGTGTTCGCCGCGGCCAGTGGCGCGTGGGTCGTGGCCCTCACGCGGGGCGCGAGCGATCCCGCCCTGTTTCGAGACAGCATCGCGAGCGTCTGGATCGGCGCTGTCGCGGCCCTTGGCTACACGGCAGCGTTGCTCGGCGCATCGGCGTTCGGACGGCGCGGAAGAGGGCGTGGCTGGTTGCTTGCAGCCGATTTCTTGCTGGGCGCAGGCAGCTCGCTGTTCGCGGCACCGTGGCCAAAAGGCCACGTCCGGAACCTGCTGGGCGGCGTCCCGGTGCTGGAACTGTCTCAGCCCACGGCCCTTGGCATGCTAGTCGGCACGAGCCTTGCTTTCTTGTGGCTGGGGAGCCTGCGCGTCGCGCGCTAACCTTAGCCGGATAGAATCTGGCGTCGCCGCAGGAGTGACGCTAGGCTCACGCCGCTTGCAAAAGGTCAGCTACTGTTTCGCGGATTTCGCAGCCCTCGACCTCGCGCTGAACGCAGAAGACACAGATCTGGAGCTTCAGGACGAAAGCGTCGAGGACGGTCAATGGTTGCTCGCCACCTTCACGGTCGGCGAGGAGACCACCTCCGTCGCCGGCCGCGTCATCGACCGGGGAGATGCGCTGCGGTTGACCTTCGAGGAGCGCGATCAGCTTCGGCTCCGCCAGTTCGCTGAAGGGAATGGTCGGCCGTCCACGCGCCCGGCCCATCCGGCGGAAGACCAGAGCTTGCCACCCGGTAGTCGTGCGCTCGTGGTGAGCGGGAGCCCGCCGGTAGCCCACATCGTGAGCGAGTTGCTTGATGGTTGGGGCGCGCGGGTAACAGCCGTTGGTAGCGTGGAGGACGCGCTCACCTGGCTGAAGCATCACGGGGTCGACGTCATCGTGCTCGATTCGATGCTGCCGGGTCTCAACTGCACCGATCTCTGCCACGCGCTAGCTCGCGTTCATCCGAACGCTGACAAGCCCTCTGTCCTGGTGCTGGGACAAGATCTGACCTGCACGGGCAGCCATGCCGCCTTGGCTGCCGGCGCCGACGATTTCGTCCAGAAGCCGTTTCGAGCCCAGGAACTCCGCGCCCGCCTGGTCGGCCTGCTCGAGCAACGCGAGCGGCTCTGCGGCTAGGCCTCCCGGGCTAGAGACGACCCGGCTACTGCTGTTCTCGGAATGCCTCGGCAGGACGCAGGCGCGACGCATGTAGCGCGGGCCAAACCGTCGCGAGCAGGCACACCAGAATCGCGAACACGCCAACCATCACGAACTCAAGCGGCTTGACCTGAACCGGTAGGCGCGAAATAAAATAGACCTTCGGGTCGAGCGGCAGACCGTAGATCAGCAGCAGCTTACACACGAAGAGGCCGAGGCCGAGCCCGAACGCCGTGCCGAGCACACCGATGATTCCGCCCTGATACAGAAACGCCCGCAGCAAGGCGCTGTTCGAGGCCCCCATCGCCTTCAGCACGGCAATTTCCTTCTTCTTGTCGAGCACGACCATGATCAAGGTGGCGATGACCGTGAAGGCCGCCACCACAATGATCAGCGCCAGCACCAAGCTCATCAGTAGCTGTTGAATTCGAAGCGCCGTAAAAAGCCCGTGGTTCAGCTCCTCCCAGTCGAGCGTGTGATAGACGCCGTTGGCGAGCCGGCGATCAATCTCACGGGCCACGGAACGCGCCGACTCGATGTCCGAGACCTTCATCTCGACACCCGTTACGCTGTCGCCGGTGTCGTAGAACGCTTGTGCCTCGTACAGGTCGGTGTAAACGAGCTTCGAATCGTACTGGTCGAAGCCGGCGTCGAACACCGCTGTCACGCGAAACTGTTTGGCGACAGGCGCTCGCATGGTGCCGCGTGAGTACGAGAACCCGATTGTGGGGCTCGTTACCTGCAAGCA
>JANNWK010000898.1:0-3853 GCA_031408355.1 Myxococcales bacterium | reverse complement strand
CCACGCGAGGGGGCCGCTCAGGTCAGCGCTGGCACGCCCCGCTTCGTCCTCGTCATGCAACCGCTCGGCGTGTTTCCGGAGCAGTTTTGGCCTCTCGCGCCCGGCCAGCCCGCCTATTCCTCCAGCACGGCCCCTCTACCCGTCTTTCGCTCTGGCACTTCGGCCCTGGATACGAGCGACTTCGTCCTGAACGAAAGCCATCTGCCCTTGGAGCCGCATCGCAAGGAGCTGCTGGTCGTGGAAGGGTTGAACGCGCCGCACGCCGAGCACGAGGGCTTCACCACAGCGACCACGGGCTACCACACGCACAAGGTCGGCGGCGACGCGGTCAGCGCCACCTCGGCCGGTTCGTCCATCGACCAGGAGATTGCTCGACTGATCGGCCAAGGCACACGCTTCCCTTCGCTGCAGTTCGGCGTGCGCTCGGGCGATGCCGTCCCGGCCTTCAACACAGCCAGCTGGTACGGCGCAGCCCAGCCCGCCGTCTGCCAGAACAGCTCGGTGGTGCTGTTCGAGCGACTCTTCGGCGACGGCCAGATCGACACCGCGGCGTTCGAGCAATTGCGCAAGGAACGACGCTCGATACTCGACACCACCCTCGAGCAAGCCCAAACGCTCCGCCAACGCCTCTCGGCTGCCGATCAGCAGAAGGCAGACCTTTACCTAGAGGCCTTTCGCAGCGTCGAGAAGCGGCTCGAGCTGGCGGCGCCTAGCTGCAGCGTTCCGGGCAAACCGGCCGACCGTGACTGGGACAGCTTCGACGCCATCGACCACCTTCCCGAAATAGCCAAGACCCAGATCGAGCTACTGACGCTCGCCTTGGCTTGCGACCAAACGCGGGTAGCCTACCTACAGATCACGAGCGAGGGCAGCTGCTGCCAAACCTTCCCCTGGCTCGAGGTGACAGCGCCAGGCTGGCACGACCTCTCTCACACCGGCCCCGGCAGCGAGAACATGGTCGAGAAGCTGGCCGGCATGATGCGAATCGCACGCTGGCACATGCAACTTTTGGCCAACTTGGTAGCGCGTCTCAAGGAGCTTGATGCCTTCTCAAACACGACGCTGCTCTACATGAACAGCATGAGCAATCCCGCCATGCACAACAACGAGAACCTCCCGACCGTGATCCTTGCCGGGGCCCAGACCAAATTACGAACCGGCAGGCACCTGCGGCTTGAGGAGAGCCAAGCGCGCTACGTGAACGATCTCCACTCTGCGCTGCTGGCCTCTTTCGGAGGCTCGGGTGGCCCGTTCGGCGATCCCGAGCTCGGTAAGGGGATGCTGCCGGGGGTCGTCTCGGGGTGACGCAGGAGCCGCCGTTGTCACGCCTCAAGTCATTCCGCCTCACGCCGCGCGCCACACCAGGCCAGCACGCCCCAACCGACAAGCAGTGACAAGCCGCCGAGCGGCGTCAGCATGCCGAGCCAGCGCGGGCCGCCGAGCGCCATCGCGTACAGGCTGCCCGAGAACAGCAGGCTACCGAGCGTGAAGGCACGGCCCGCGTAGCGCGCACGCGGCACACGCCCAATGATGGCAGCGACGAGACCGAGCGCGAGCGCGTGTATCAGCTGGTAGTGGGCGGCGGTTTCCCACCACCCGAGCCGCTTCGCGCCTTCCGCGACGCCGGCAAGCTGCCCGGAGAGGCCATGCGCCCCGAACGCTCCCAGCAGGACCGCGAGAAACCCGCTGAGCCCCGACAGCGCCAGCCATTTTCCCATGAGCTAGCGGGCCTCCGCGGTTGGGCTGCCGGCCCGGGCTTTCGCCTTACTGGGCGGCGACGCCGACTTCTGCGCCAGGCCACCGAGGGCTGCCAACTTCTCCTTCAGGTAGCGCCCCGTGTGGCTCTTGGTGGAACGCGCCAGCTCTTCCGGCGTGCCCTGAGCGACGAGCAGCCCACCGCCAGCGCCGCCCTCGGGCCCCAGGTCAATAACCCAATCCGCGTGGGCGATGACGTCCAGGTTGTGCTCGATGACCACGACGGTATTGCCGGCGTCCACGAGGCGCGAAAGCACCAGGAGCAGCTTCTCCACGTCGGCGAAGTGAAGGCCCGTGGTGGGCTCATCCAAGATGTAGACGGTGCGGCCCGTGCCGACGCGGGCCAGCTCACGAGCCAGCTTGATGCGTTGGGCTTCACCGCCCGAAAGGGTGGGAGAGGGCTGACCGATTTTGACGTAGCCGAGCCCAACGTCAGCCAGTGTTTGTAGGCCGCGCGCAATTTGCGGGTGAACAGCGAACAGCTCCAGGCCCTCACGCACGCTCAGGGCGAGCGTATCGGCGATGCTCTTGCCCTTGTAGGTCACGCGCAGCGTGGCGTCGTTGAAACGGCGACCGCGGCATTCTTCGCAGGTCACGTACACGTCGGGCAAAAAGTGCATTTCCACCTGGCGCAGGCCGTCGCCCGCGCAGGCTTCGCAGCGCCCGCCCTTGACGTTGAAGGAAAATCGCCCGGCGTCGTAGCCGAAGGCCCGCGCTTCCGCGGTCCCCGCGTAAAGCTCACGGATAGCGTCGAACACCTTGGTGTACGTGGCGGGGTTCGAACGCGGGGTACGCCCGATCGGCTTCTGATCGATAGCTATCACCTTGTCGACGTGTTCGGTGCCGAGCAGCGCCTGGTGCGCGCCTACCGCGGAGCGCGCTTCGTGGAGCTTGCGCGCCAAGGCGGGCTGCAGGATACCGTTGACGAGCGTGGATTTCCCGGCTCCGCTCACGCCGGTGACAGCCAACAGCGTGCCGAGCGGAAACTTAACGCTCAAATTCTGCAGGTTGTGCTCGCTGGCGCCCCGCACCTCCAGCACCAGGCCATTACCGCGGCGGCGCGCTTTCGGCATGGGGATCTTCCTCCTGCCCGAAAGGTACGCGCCCGTCAGGGACTCTTTCACGCGCATCACCTGCTGGGGCGTGCCCTCGGCCACGACCCGACCGCCCAACTCGCCCGCGCCAGGCCCAAAGTCGATCAGATAGTCGGCCTTAACCATGGTCTCCTCGTCGTGTTCCACCACGACCACGGAGTTCCCAAGATCCCGCAGGGCCGCAAGCGTGGCCAGCAGCCGGCCATTGTCGCGCTGGTGAAGGCCTATCGAGGGTTCGTCGAGGATGTAGACGACGCCGGTCAGCTCAGAACCGATCTGCGAAGCCAGGCGGATGCGCTGGCTTTCGCCGCCCGAAAGCGTCGCAGCAGCGCGGTCCAAGGTCAGGTAGCCGAGCCCCACGTTAACCAGAAATCCGAGGCGAGCCTGGATCTCCTTGCGCAGCTCCAGCGCGATCTCGTGGTCAGCGCCGTGGAGCTTTACCTGCTCAACCCAGCTCGCGGCCGCGGAAATGCGCTGCTCAGAGAGCTCCGCCAGGCTCTGCCCCGCTATCTTCACGGCGCGGCTCTCCGGGCGCAGGCGCGCGCCATGGCAAGCCGTGCACGGCTTGCTCGAGAAGTAGCGCAAGTACCACTGCTTCATGTCTTCACTGGTGGTCTGGCGCATGCGGCGCATCAGCTGATTGACGAGCCCCTCCCACTCGCCGCCCTTCAGGTTGGCACCAAACAGCACCCCGCTTCGCTGCGACTCCGTGAGCTCCTTCCATGGCGTATCCAGCTTGAAGCGCAGCAGCTTGGCGACCGCCTCCACGGTCGCTGCCGTCCAGCCCTCGCCGCGCGCCACGGCCGACGCCCAGGGAGCAATCGCCCCGCCACGAATGGAGAGTCCGGGGTTGGGCACCACCAGTTCAGGGTCCATTTCTGGTCGCGAGCCCAACCCGTTGCATTCCGCGCAGAAGCCGAGCGGCGAGTTGAAGGAGAAGGAAAGCGGCGATAGCTCCTGAAACGAGAGCCCGCACTCGGGGCACGCGCTCTTCTCGCTGAAGG
>JANNWK010000897.1:0-2733 GCA_031408355.1 Myxococcales bacterium | reverse complement strand
GCGATGGCGCGCGAGTCGCACGCGCCCATCCGCTTGAGGATCGCGCCGAGGTGACCCCCTTGGTCGGCCTGTAGCTTCAAGGCATCGCGGAGCTGCTCCGGCGTGATGACGCCGCTGCGGAGCAGCACTTGACCGAGCTCGTCACCCCGCTTGCGGCGTCGCTTGTAGAAAGCCGGCACCTGTTGGCCGGCGTTCTCATCTAGCTCGGGCGGGGCCACTGCCATCAGATCACTCCAGCGGGCTCATACCCGAGGCCGGCCGTTGCCGCCAGGCTGCGCGCACCCGGACTCAAGCGAGCGTTTTTCGGAAGTAGGCGATCGTCTCCTTCAAGCCATCTTCAAGCGTCACCTTGGGCTCCCAACCCAGCTTGGATTGTGCCAGCGTGATGACGGGCTGACGCTGCTTGGGGTCGTCCTGCGGTAGGGGATGAAACGTGAGCTTGGACTTGGACCCCACGAGCGAGATGACCTTCTCGGCCAACTCGAGCATCGTGAACTCCCCGGGGTTACCGAGGTTGATGGGCCCGGTGAAGCCCGCTTCGGTGTCCATCATGCGCAGCATGCCCTCGACTAGGTCGTCCACGTAGCAGAAGGAACGCGTTTGCGAGCCGGACCCGTAGATCGTGATGTCCTCGCCGCGCAGCGCTTGCACGATGAAGTTGGAAACGACGCGCCCGTCGTTGGGATGCATGCGCGGGCCGTAGGTGTTGAAGATCCGAATCACCTTGATGTCGGTGTTGTGCTGGCGGTGATAGTCGAAAAATAGCGTTTCCGCGCAGCGCTTGCCCTCGTCGTAACAGCTACGAATCCCGATGGGATTGACTCGGCCCCAATACTCTTCCGGCTGGGGGTGCACCTCGGGATCGCCGTAAACCTCAGAGGTCGAGGCCTGCAGGATCCGAGCTTTGACGCGCTTGGCGAGTCCCAGCATGTTGATGGCGCCGTGTACGCTCGTCTTGGTGGTCTGAACGGGATCGAACTGGTAGTGGATGGGCGACGCCGGGCAGGCCAGGTTAAAGATCCGGCTTACCTCAACGTACAGCGGGAACGTGACGTCGTGCCGCATGATCTCGAACAGCGGATTCGCGAAAAGGTGCTGGACGTTGCGTTTCGTCCCCGTAAAATAGTTATCCACGCAGAGCACGTCGTGTCCGGCGCCCAGCAGTCGCTCACAGAGGTGCGAGCCGATGAAGCCAGCGCCTCCGGTGACCAGGATCTTGTTCATGCTGGCCCTCGATAGCTGGCGGCTTGGTCGCTGTCGAGAGTCTCCGCGCCCGCCCGGGCTGGATTTGACCAGGCGGACGGTCAGTGTCCGCCGGCCGGCGGATGAGCGGCTGACGCTTGGACTAGTGGCACTGGGATGCGCGCAGCGTCTGCATGAACGCGTGTGGGGGCAGCCATTTTCCCTGGTAGTAGTAGTCGTAGTTACGCGCGATGCCGGTGCCCTCTCCCAGATCGTTCCAAGTGGCGATGACGGCGAGGTCCGCGTTCGCGGACGCTGCCAGGTAGCGCTCCAGGAGCTCGGGCCCCTTGACGAGCAGATCGCCCGGAGCGGCCAGGCGTCCGTTGTCCTCGCGTCCCACAGCGTCCCACTTGGCCATGAAGTGGCTAAAATCTACGCCCTTCAGCTGCGATTCGCTCAGGCGGCCGCTCTGGAAGGTATTCCAAAGGAACTCGCTGTCGGCCACGACTGGGGTTGCCGGATCCTCGAAGAATGCGCGATCCACCACCAGGAAGGGCTCCACCCCGAAATCAGCTTGAAACAGGGCCTTCAGGCGCGTGAGGGTGGCGGCCGACTTGCGGGCTGGCCTCAACGTGCCGGCGTTGTAGAAGGCGACAAGCGGGCGCCCCGCGTAGCGGTACCAATGTTGGCTTGGTACCGCGGAGTAGAAATGTTTCCACTTCTGATAGATGAGCTCGGCGGCCCCCTCGGTGTCGTTGAAGTCGGGCAAAGAGTTCCAGGGCGCGCCGCCTTTGCCCCAGCCCCAGGTGTCGTCAAACAGTGCGACTTGGACGCCTCCGCCCTGGTCTGCTAGCGCCTCCACGAGCGCGGGCAGTCGCGCGAGGTCGGGGCCGAACGTGTTGAGTAGGAGAAACTGCAGCCCAGCCCAGCGTGCGTCCAGCAGCTCGCGGCGCCAGAAGCCCGGATTCTGAGGGCTGTAGTAGCCCGCGACGAGCGCCTCTGTGCCGTAGAGCGCATGCGCTGAGCTCATGCCGCTGGCGTGCGTGTTGGCCCAATCCATGCCGCAGTTCACCCCTCCCGGACATTCGCTCCAGTACATCAGCACGGCACCCAGATCGCGCGTGCCTTTGCGCTCACACGGGGCGGAGAGCTGCACCTGCTCTTGCCAGGGATCGGAGTAGTGCAGCGAGCAGCTCCGGCTGGCTTGTTCGCACAGCGAGCGGACGACGTCCACCCGGCGCACCCAGGCGGTTGTGCGCAGGCGTTCCGACCAGTCACTCACCAGCTCTGGCGCGGGTTCCTGCCCGGTCACCTGGCAGTGCGCGGCGCGCACGAACAGTTCTGGCTCGTGGCCCAAGTTGACGTCGATGACCGCCCTTCTCTCACAGGCTCCCTCGAACTCTGGGCCGAGCACGAACTCGACGTTCTCCGGTAGCGGGGCTCCGGCTGCCCTGCCTTTGCCAGCTGCCGGCGTCGTCGCGCCGCCGCCCGAGTCCGGCTCAGGCTCGTGGGAGCCGCGTGAGCACGAGGCCGCTAGAAGCAGCGCGATCA
>JANNWK010000896.1:0-6015 GCA_031408355.1 Myxococcales bacterium | reverse complement strand
CGGCTGCGACCGCGATCCTCCTCCCGGAGCGCCCGGTCCCGTGCCCGCCGAGGACACCCGGGCGCGTGCGGGCTCGCCCGTCCTGCCCAAGGAGCTAGCGCCTCCCCCACCCGGCGGCCACCCCTCCGCGGCTGCTGCACCCGCGCCCGCTGCGGTCGTGCCGTACACGGGTCCGATGTTCGCGGTCACCGCGGCGGCAGCGGGCGTTTACAGCGAACCCTCCTTCGATCGGGGCAAGAAGCTCGGCTACATCCGCAGCGGCGGTCGCTCCCCGGTCGAGGCCGAGCCCGCCTCAAAAAAGAACTGCACCGGTGGTTGGTACAAGGTGTTGAGCGGCGGTTTCGTGTGCGGCAATCTGGGGACGACCAACCTCGAGCACCCCGAGGTGAAGTTCGCCACGGCCGCGCCCAATCTCAAGGAAGTGCTCCCGTACCCTTACGCGCGCAACGCCAAGAACGGGACGCCGCTCTACCGGTCGGTGCCATCCCGCGAGCAAATGGAGCTCTACGAGCCTTATCTAAAAAAGGACGAGGACAAGCAGAAGGAGGCCGAGCCGCGAACGCCCGTCGCCGTGAACCGCGACGCCGGTAGCGCACCAGCGGAGCCGGCTCTTCGCGCTGAAACGGGCAACCTAGCGGGCGCGCCGTCGACCGTAACGCCGCTGCTTGCGCCCGCGGTCGCGACCGGCGCCCCAGCTCAAGACGCAGACCCGGAACCGGAAAAACCCTGGTGGCAGAGGGAGAACATCAAGGACCGGCTGCACGAAGTGAAGCTCGACGAGCTCAGCGCCGACTCCGACGAGATCCTGGCCAAGCGCATGGTCACGGGCTTCTACGTAGCCGTGGACAAGACCTTCCGCTGGAATGGGCGCAGTTGGTACAAGACAACGCGCGGCCTGGTCGCCCCCTCGGATCGTTTCTGGCAGACTTCTGGCTCAAGCTTCAAGGGCGTGGAGCTCGACGGGACGAGCTACAGCTTGCCGCTGGGCTGGGTCTACGGCGGCAACAAAGCCGGCGCGACCTACAGCATCGACATCGACGCCAAGACGATCAAGACCGGAAAATCAATCGATCGCTTCGTGGCAATCCCACTCACGGGCAAGACTCTCGAGTTTCAGGGCAAGACCTATGTGGAGCTAACCGGGGGCGGCTACATGAAGAAGGCGCAGCTTCGCATCACGGAGCCAGGGCCACCCCCTGAAGGGCTCGGCGAGCAGGAGCGCTACATCGACGTCGACCTCAGTTCGCAAACCCTTGTGGCCTTCGAGGGCACGCGTCCCGTCTACGCGACCCTCATCTCGAGCGGCAAGCACTCGAAGGTCAAGGACAAGGACCACAGCACCCCCACCGGGAGCTGGCGCATTCGTGAAAAGCACGTCACAACCACGATGGACGGCGACGGCTCAGCCGCCGGCGATTTGCCGTACAGCATCGAGGACGTCCCGTACGTGATGTATTACCACCGCTCGTTCGCCCTCCACGCGGCCTTCTGGCACTCGAACTTCGGCGTCCAGATGAGCCACGGTTGCGTGAATCTGTCCCCGCTCGACGCCAAATGGCTGTTTTTCATGGCCGGACCCGCATTGCCCCAGGGTTTCCACGGGCTGTGGTCCACCGACGCTAGCCCCGGGTCCCAAGTCATCGTCCACGAGTGAAATACGCGCCGTCCGGGCCCGCGCGAAACCCGATAAGATTCAGATTGACCGTGCGGCCCGGGCACGTCAATAGCCTGGCAGACCATGGATCAGTTCTCGGCCCACCTCGACCGCGGTTGGGACCTCGTTCAGCGGGGCGATCCGCGCGGCGCTGAGAGCTCGGCTCGGCGAGCTCTGGAGCTCGACGCGCAGTCACCCGAGGCCTACAACCTACTTGGCTACGTGGCAGCGCTCCGCGGCGAGTTCGACGAGGCGGTCGAGCACTACCGGCAGGCCATCGCGCTCGACGACACCTACCTTGAGGCGATGCTCAACGCCGCGGAGGTGTATGTCCACCCGCTTGCGGAGTTCGACGAAGCCATTCGGCTCTGCGAGCTCTCGCTCGATTTGGCCGAAACCGACGATGAGATCGTGGACGCTCTGCTGCTGATGTTCGATGCCCTGCTCGGGAAGGGCGAAGTCGACGCCGCCACGGCCCTGTCCAAGCGCTTCCCCGCCGGGCCATTCGACAACCCCCAGCACACGTTCCTGGTGGGGCGCGCGCTGTATGAGGTGGGCAACCTAGTCACCGCTTCGCCACTGATTGAAGAGTCCGTGAAGCGCTCACCCAAGAACGCCGAGGCTTGGTACTACCTCGGGTTGGTGCGCGACGACCGTGGCGAAACCCAAGCCGCCACCGAAGCGTTCCTGTGCTCGCGCGATCTGGATCTGTCCCAGCCTTCGGCAGCGCCGGTGGTGTCCCGCGAGGTCTTCGAGCTAACCGCGAAGCGGGCGCTCGCCTCACTCTCACCCATGCTGCGCGCCTACGTGCGCGAACAGGAAGTGTACGCCGCCGACGCTCCAGGCGTTGAGGTGGTGGTTGACGGCGTGGATCCGCGCGCCCTGCTCCTGATTGACGCCGTGGGCAACGATGCCCAACCCAATTCGGTCAGCGCGCGCGTGTTCGTGTACCAGCGCAACGTGGAACGCCTCGCCTCCACCATCGAACAGATCGAGAGCGAAATCCGCAGCGCCCTTGAGCGCGAAATCACGGCCACATTCATCGAGCCGCAGCGCACCGAATCGTCGTCGCCAGGCACTCTGAACTAGAAAGCGCTACGCCGCTCGACGCGCCAGCTCTTCGGCGACGTTCTCGAGCAGCACCCGAGCCGGGCCCGGCACGATCGAGCTCAAGGCTTCGACGGCCGTGCGCGTGTACTGGCCTGCGCGGCGGCGCACTTCGTCGCAGGCCCCCGTCTCGATCACGGCTTGGCTCACGAACTCCACCTGCTCGCGATCCCCTGCGTGAATGCGCCGGAGCGCTTGCGCAAGCTCCGGTCGGCGCGCCACGGCGAGCACGAGTGGCAAGGTCAGCTTGCCCTCACGCAAATCAGCGAGCAGGGACTTTCCGCTTTGCTCACCCGAGTAGTCCAGCACGTCATCGACAAGCTGAAAGGCGATGCCGATGCGTTCGCCAAAGCCGGCGAGCCGCTCTTGATCTGCCGGACTGGCGCCCGCGATCCGCGCTCCAATGCGGGTTGCCCAGCTGAAGAGCGAGGCTGTCTTGTCCTTCAGAATGCGCTCGTAAGTCGCCTCGGTGACGTCCAGCTCGCTGCGGCCGCGAAGCTGCACGATTTCGCCTTCCACCAGGCGCTTCAGAGTAGCTATCAAATCCGGCATCACCTCGGGCGCGTGGCGGGCGGTGCGATCGAGCGCGTTCACCAGCAGCAAATCTCCCGCCAGTACGCTCACTCCATTGCCCCACGCGAGCCGAGCTGTGGGCGCGCCGCGGCGCTCCATGCCTTCATCGATGACGTCGTCGTGCAGCAGCGTGGCGGAGTGCACGAGCTCCGACACGACCGCGAGCTCACGAGCCTTTTCGTTGATGCCACCGAAGCAGGCGGCGCTGAGCAGCAGCGCTATCGGTCGCACGCGTTTGCCACCGCGAACGACCAGATGACGGGCGGCGTCGCTTCCGGGCGCTGGGCCGCTGGAAACGGCTTGCGAAAGCGAGCTTTCAATCCAGATCAGGTCGTCGGCGAGTAGCTCCTTCACACTCTGGATCCGGCGCTCCAGCCGAACGTCGTCGGCGTGAGCCACGGCGGCCGCCGCGAGCGTGTTCACGCCCTGCTCGAGCCCCAAAGAGGAACTATCTTCGAGTTTCTGAGTTTTCAAATTCTTGTGAAACCACTATGAAGTAGGCCGCTCCGGAGGTCAATGCGGGGCTTTTGTGGGCAGCCACGGACGGCTCTGGGGCGCCACGGGCCCGTGGCCCGGCCGGGACACACCGCGCCGAAAGGCGAGTTTGACGAGGCGCGGAGTTGCAGGCAGAACCCGCGGGCATGAGTTCCTCGCGGTCTGCCCAGCGTTCCCCCCTGGAGCGACGCCGGCTCATGGGCCGCCGCGCGGGAATTGCCATTTTCTTCGTCATCTTCGCGGGCGCGACGCTGCTTTGGACGATCCAGATCCTCACGGCCGTTTGGGGCGACGCGCCGCCGAGCGCTCTCGGTTGCGAGAAGGGCACGGCGCGTCTCTTGGCGGCGGTCACCCGCGCCCGCGCCGCCCAAGCCGCGGGCCAGGCGAAAGACAACGAAAGGGTCGCTCTTTCCCGCTACCGAGCGGCTCTTGAGCCCGAGTGGGCGACGGAGCACAGCGTCGAGGCGGCTTGTCGCGCTGATCGAGCGGGCCTGAAACGGCTGAAGGACGTGATCGCTCTGCGCTATGCCGAGGAGCACGCGGTGAGGTATGAGTCCCTCGGCCTTGCGCCGCTCCGCCACCGTCTCAACCAGCCGGCGCAGTCCCCTACTACCGAACTTATCCGATGAGCCAACCCGACGAAGCCGCCGCGCTAGTCACGTTCGACGCCCTCCCTTTATCCCCCGATGTGCGAAAAGCCATCGACGAATTGGGCTACACCCACCCCACGCCTGTGCAGCGAGCCGTCTTCGAGCCGGTTGCGCGCGGACAGGACTTGGTGGTGCAGGCACGCACGGGCACCGGCAAGACGGCCGCCTTCGGTCTGCCGCTGGTGGACGTGATCGTCAAGGCGGCGAAGCCGGGTGTGCAAGCGATGATCCTTTGCCCAACGCGCGAGCTGGCGCTCCAGATCACACGTGAGCTCACGGCCATTGCCAAGCACCGCGGGACCAAGGTGGTCGCCGTGTACGGCGGTGCGCCCATGGGCAAGCAAATTGAGCAGCTGAAGGATGGCGCGCAGATCGTCGTGGGCACGCCGGGCCGCGTGCTCGATCACCTGAGGCGGGGCACGCTCGACACGCAAGCCTGTCGAGCTTTCGTGCTCGACGAAAGCGACGAGATGCTGTCGATGGGCTTCTTGCCGCAGATCAGCGAAGTCTGGGGCTACCTGCCCGAGCAGCGCCAGGTCCTGCTCTTCAGCGCCACGCTGCCGCCGGATGTCAAGCGCGTGGCAGAGACGCGCCTCAAGAACCCCGAGTACGTCACGCTGAGTGGCGACAACATCGGCGCGCTTTCGATTCAGCACTTCGTGTACATGACGATGACCGACAAGCTCGCCGAGCTCATCGCGATCATCGAAACGGACAACCCGGAAAGCGCCATCGTGTTTTGCAACACGAAGGACGACACGAAGCGCGTGGCCGCAGGCCTGCAGGCTCAGGGCTACGCCGCCGACTGGCTCAACGCGGATCTATCTCAGAACGAGCGCGAGTCAGTGATGGCCGCCACCCGCAAGAGTGAGCTGCGGTTCCTCGTGGCGACCGACGTGGCGGCTCGCGGCATCGACATCTCGCACCTCACGCACGTCATCAACTACGACTTTCCGGACACCGCAGAGAGCTACGTGCACCGTACGGGTCGCACCGGTCGCGCCGGCCGCACTGGAACGGCTATCTCACTGATTGCGCCGAACAATATCGGCGGCCTGTACCTGCTGAGGCTCACCTACAAGATCCGCCCCATCGAGCGACATTTGCCTTCGGCGCGCGAGCGCAAGACCCGCGCCGAGACGGACGTCGTGCAAATGTTCGTGGAGATGGCCAAGGTGCGGCCCGTCCACAGCGAGGACCTGGCGCTCGCCAAGCGCTTGCTCACCCACGGAGACGCCGAACGCGTGCTGGCCACACTGCTGCGCGACCACTTGGGGGCCCGCCCCGACGCCCAAGAAGAGGCGACCGCGGCTCGGCGAGCCAAGCCGCCCTCTCCCGCTCAAGACGAGGCACCGAAGCGGGACGCCGAGGTCCGCCCGCGTACAGAGCGGCCGCGTGCGGAGCGCCCGCCAGTTACCCGCGAAGATCGACCGCGCGAGGTACGCGCCGAGCGGCCACGCGAGATGCGCGCCGAGCTGCCGCGCGAAGTGCGCGCCGAGCTGCCACGCGTGGTGCGCGCCGAGCGACCGCGCGAGG
>JANNWK010000895.1:0-3853 GCA_031408355.1 Myxococcales bacterium | reverse complement strand
GTCGCCGCCGAGCTCGCATACTCGTGTCTTCAGTTCATCGATGCAGCCACTCCGACCCACGTGGATGTTGCAGGCCGCCTTGACGCTGGCCAAGTCCTCCCACTTGTAGTCGGGAGTCGTGGAGGGAAAGATTTTGACCGGACAGCCCGGGGGTTTAGCCGGATACTTTGCGGTCCCCGTGTAAGTCACTTCGGAGTTGACACAGGCCGCCAGCGAAAGCGCAAACAGTGTAAGTCCAGCCTTAAACATTGCCGCCCGAGCATGCTCAACGAGCGGCCTGGATCGCAAGCAAATTGACGGTTGCTCCGCTCACTTTCAGGGCTATTCGAGCACGGTGAGGTTCACGACCGCGAAGCCGCCAGGCTTGATCGTTACCTTTTTTGCAATGCCGTGGCCGCGGGCGTGCAGCTGCACGGTGCCAGCGGCTACGGAACGGAGCCCCTTCGATCCCGAGTAGCGCGTAAGTTCTCTTATGTTAACGAATGCTTAGGCGCATTCGTGAGATCGAGCCGCCTGCCATTCCGCGGTTGCGCGGACAACGGCGGGCACGGGCTTCGCGCCCGGGTAGCGTTTGGTCTCCTCAGTCTCCCCCGACTCACTGAGAGCTTGATAGCGCTCAGTATCGTGATGGTGGCCGTGCCGAACATGCTGAGCCAGCGGCCGCGCGGCACGGCCGGGGCGAGCACGGCGTTTGGCCTCATCCACGGCTTCGGCTTTGCCTCGGCGCTGCCCGATATGGGGCTGCCTTGGTGTGGCCTGGTTCCCGCGCTGCTCAGCCGGTCCGCGCGAGCTTGCTTGCCTTTGCATCGCCGACGAAGCGCGGAGACTAGAAGTAGATCTCGATGAACTGGCGCTGGAAGATCCACAGCGCGTCCCCGCTGGCGGTGTAGCCCCGGGTGTAGGTCGGGAAAACGACCCGCGCCCCATTGGGGCAATCGACCTGAAAGCTCAGGGTCGGGCCTTCGGAGGCCACGGTCATGTTGCGGTGTGGCGAATCGGAGTCTGCTTGCGAGCCAAGCTCAGGATCGTAGATGTGCTCGACCTGAGTGGCGGAAGCGGCGAACCTCTTCGGGCGCGGGCATGGTGCCGTTGAGCTGTCGGATCGGCACTTCTTCACAGTCCGGTTCAGCACAGGTGGGACCGCACGGCGCATCCGCGTTCCCACAGAGCGGCGGCTGGACGCCGGGGTCGAGACACTCGGAAGGGCGACAAGCGGCTGAACCCGCCGGGCGGGCCAGGACGGCCTTGAAGTAGAAGGAAGAGTTTTCGCCGGGTTGGAGTAGAAGGCGATCATGCTGAACGCAGGCGGACGGGTCTGGCTGCTCCGGGGCAGTGCGCTCTTGAGTGGCTTTCTGCTCGGTGGGTGCAAGTTTTCCGCGGGCGCGAGCGGCAACGTCAACACGTCGGGCGTCGACGGGCAGGCTCAGGCCTCCACCGAGACGCCACCCCTGGCTGAGCCTCCGAAGGAGGCGATCACGTTTCGCGAGGGCAAGCTCGACTACGAGGGCGTGATCAATTTCGAGTACGACAAGGCGGCGCTGCGCGGCGACGACTGGCTCAAGGTGCTATCCGAGCTCCGTAAGTTCTTGGAACAGCACCCCGCGGTGAAGATCGAGGTGCAGGGCCACACCGACTCGCGCGGCTCCGATCAATACAACCGCGACCTCTCCAACGCGCGCGCCGCGACCGTGCGCAAATGGCTGAGCAGCAACGGCGTGGCCGAAGATCGGGTGACGAGCGTGGGCAAGGGGGAAGATGCGCCGCAGGTGCCCGAGCCCGATACGTGCAACGACAAGCTCCCCGCAGATCCCGCGCAGTGCGAGGGGCCCTGGGCGACCAATCGCCGTGTCGTGTTTCAGGTCACGCAAGGCGCCGAGGCGATTCCTGAGCCGGCGCCGCCGCCAACGCCCCCTCAGGTCGCCGAGGCGCCACCGCCTGCGCCCGTGCAGGCTTGTCCCTGGCTGTGGGGCGGTCACGCCAACGCGCTCGGGCCGAACTCGTGGCTCACGCTGGCAGGCGCGACCCAGCCCGGCATCTGCTGGCTCGAGCTGAGCCTGGGCTTGGGGCTCGGCCTCGGCGGCCGCGACGCGCAGGCCACCAACGCCACCGCCGACGGCAGCTACTGGTCACTCACCGTCCCGCTGCGTGGGCGCTTCTGGTTCATGGATCGCCATGCCTTCATCGGTGATACCGGGCTCGGCTTCACGCACTACCGCATTTCGGCTGATTTCGACGACGGCGCCATGGGCACCGGCAGCTACAAGCGCAACACCACGCCGCTCATCGGCCACCTGGGCCTGGGCTACGGCTTCAGGCCCAACCGCGCGCAGGCTGGCCCGCGCCTGGCGCTGGTGCTGGGCGGCTTGGTGCATTTCACGAAGCTGGGCGATTCCAGCACCTCCCTGAGCGGCGGTTTCACCAACGGCGCCGCCCTGAAGACCGCCCTCGACAACGAAACCAACGAGCTCGACGACCTCGAGCCCTACGCAGAAGCATCGTTCGGCTGGCTGTTCTAGGCTTGCATGCTGAGCTGCTCGATTCCGCGCAAATCGTCTCGGCGCTGCGGCAGGTGCCATAGTTACGGGAGGTGCTGATCGAAGTCCATCGAGTCGTGCAGAAGTCTGACGATCTCGACCGCGCCAGTCGTAGCCATTCGATAGAACACGATGTGCCGCGCGTTCCTACCGGGCTGCTTGATGTGGTAGCTGAGGATGCCCGGCCGAACACCTCGAACTTTGCCGCAACTAGGGTCGGCGGCGATTGCTTTGAGGGCGTCGCGGATCAGGTCGCGGTATTCCAGCGCCTGAGCTTTGCCCCACCGGTCTCTCGTGCGCCCGAGGACTTCGACGATGTCGCGCCTCGCTAGCGGCGAGCGGAATAAGCGTGTCATCCGTCCGGCGCGACTAAGAGTCGAGACCTAGCTCGGCGGAAATCTCAGCCATCAGGTCGTCTGGCGTGGCCTCGACCCCAAGTCCGGCATCAAGCTCCGCAATCCCCGCGTCGAGCGCGTGCTTCAGCACAGCCAGCTTCTTCTCCTGCACCGCGCCGCGCACGACATCGTCAACGCTGGCACTCTCACCCGCGCGCACGCGCTCCTCCGCGAAGGCCTGAAGGTCTTCTGGAAGTTGTATCGGTCTGGCGGTGTTCGACGTGTTCAAAAAACTGAAGTTTAAGCCTAGCAGACTTGAGTTTCGCGCAACCTGGCGTTGGACGGAATCGGGCTCGGGGCGGGTAGGTCTTCACCGGCTGACGCCGCCGCAAAGGCGATCACGGCGCGTACGTCCTCTTCGGCCAGGCCAGCGGCTACGGAACGGAGCCCCTTCGGTTCGCGAGAGGCGCATAATTTCTCCCATGTTAACAAGGGGTTAGGCGCATTCGTGAGGTCGAGAGCTTGCCAGTCCGCGGGGGTCAAGCGCGGGCACGGGCTTCGCGCCCGGGTAGCGTTTGGTCTCCTTTCCATGATTCGCGTCAAGGTCTCAGCGCGCACCTTCGCCGCTGCGCTGCCGGATGGCGGGGCGCCTTGGTTTTGGCACGTGTTGTGATGGGACAGATCAGAGAGGTCAGGGGCCGATGGCCAGGGATTCTCATCCTTCCATTCGTGCTCGGGCTCACCGAAGTGGCTCGGCACATGTTGCCGTACGGGAAGCAGGACCGACCAATCTATTCGTGGGCTTCGCGCGCCGGCGAGCGCCGGTCGCGAGCCATAAGGCAGTGCGATCTGGTCCCCTTCGTCTTCCCCAGCTTCAGCCTCTGACACAAGTTTGACTAGGCTGCTCGGGTGGTCGCTGTGGGTGACCTCAATAGAGCTGGGTTGTAGTCGGTCTGGTCGCGCAGGACGTAGAAGGCCGTGCGC
>JANNWK010000894.1:0-3289 GCA_031408355.1 Myxococcales bacterium | reverse complement strand
CGGGCGGCCCCTCCCCCCTTGGCGGCGGGCGGCCGCGGGGGGGGGGGCGGGCCCCGCCGCCCCGCGCCGCGCGCAGCTGCGCGCGCAGGCAGGGCCTCCCCCCCGAAGAGAACGGAACGTCTATGCGGCGGAGTTGACGTTCTCGCGAACGATTCGTGGGTGACGCGCCGCGATCCGCCGCAGGGCGAGTCCGGGGCCGTCGGGCTGGACTCTGTCTTGTTCCCAGTTGCGAAGCGTGTGAACGCTGATCCCAAGCGCCTCCGCGAATCGCTCCTGAGTTAGACAGACAAACTTTCGTAGCGCGGCCACATCGCCGGGTTCCAGCTTGCCGGCCATGATGCGCTTGCGTTGCGTTCGCGTCAGCGCCCGACTCAGTTCTTCTCGTGTCAGTTCTTCCCTGTCGCTCATCGCTGTGCCGGGATCACGCGGGGCGTTTCGCGTCACTATGGAACCAGTGCGGCGGCGATTCTGCGAAGGGCCCGTAAACTGCCCGGACAAGCGCAGCGAACGCGCCATCGCTTGCACCAGGTTGGGCGGCCATCTCGAAGCGGTGATGCGTGGCGGCGTCGTGCTGTGAAAGCCATGCGAACGCTTGCTTCGGTCCTCGAAACCAACTTCCGCGCAACGCGAAGTAGTCCTCAAGGGCCTGGAGCAGGAGTTGCATCCGCCTGTACTGCGCTTCGAGGTCCGATTGCCCGCGAAACCGATCGAGCATCTTGTGAGACCAAAGTAGGGTCACCTGGCGCAGGTCGTCAGGCATGGGAACGGGTCCTCGGTCATGAAGGTCTTGGAGCTTGCCAAGGAGCGCTGATCCGAAACCGTTTGCCTCGCGGAGCACTCTTCCGCCAAGCGCGCGCAGCAGCTCTGGCTCGGGTGCGGTGAGGTCGGCCTCTGGATAGATGAAAGCATCGAGGTAGATCCCGCTGACGACACGGGCGTCACGCAAGGCGGGACCACCTTCGCGGATGTAAAGGACGTCGACGTCGCTCTGGGGACCAGCCTGGCCGCGCGCCCATGACCCGTAGAGAATCGCGGTATGGCAGCCGTGGCTGAGCATGACGTCGAGGGTCACGCGTTCAATGTCGCTGATATCCATGGCATCCGGCGGAACTCAACGTACCGGCGTTCAGCCGCCAGAACCAGACGCAGGGCGCGGCACGTCCCGACGTTGGCTGGTCGGCTTCGTCGGGCACAGTCACCCAACAGTCACCCTCCCGCCGTCGGCCGCGGGGCCGCGCTTTCCGCGCACGATTTTCGGGTTCACTTGTCGGAATCGGGTCACGCTGCCCGTCATGAGGGGAGAAGGCCCGTCCCAAGCGTCGAAACACGCGACGGCCGGGCGCCCCATCACACTGAAGGAGCCCCCCGATGACGCAGTACCTCTTCATCTATCACAACCCACCCGGACCCGACCGGCAGCCGTCCCCCGAAGAAATGCAGCAGATGTTCGCCCAGTGGAAGGCCTGGAAAGAGAAGTGGAAGGCGAATGTCGTCAGCGTGGGTGACGGGCTGAAGCGCGGCGGCCGCATCCTCAAGGACGGCAAGGTGACCGACGGCCCGGCCGTTGAAGCCAAGGAGATCATCGGCGGCTTTTCGCTCATCCAAGCCGAGTCCTACGAGCAGGCGGTCGAGGTGGCTCGTGAATGTCCGATCGTTCACATGCCCAACTCCGTGATCGAGATCCGCGAGATGATGGGTTTCTAACGCGGTGGAGGCCGCCGACGCATCAGGGACGGGCGAGCTCGTTGCTCACTTCTTCCGGCACGAGTGGGCGCGACTGGTCGCCACCCTGATGCGGCGCTATCGCGGACAATCTTTGGACAACGTGGAGGACGCCGTCCAGGGCGCCCTGCTCTCGGCGCTGTCTACCTGGCGCCGAGACGGAGTGCCCGACAATCCCTCGGCGTGGTTGTTCCGTACCGCCGGCAATCGCGTGCTCGATCAGATCCGCCGTCAGGCGATCGCGGCAAAGGCCGCTGCGGAGCCGCTGGATGTGGAGCTCCACAGGGCCGGGCCGTCGGAGCCCCCGCTCGCAGCCGACATCGCCGACGACGCGCTGCGCATGTTGTTCCTATGCTGCGACGACCGCCTGCCGGCGCAGACCCAGCTGGTGCTGGCCTTGCGCTTTTGCTGCGGGTTTGCCACGACGGAGATCGCCGCGCGCCTCTTCATCTCGGCCGAGAACGCGCAGAAGACGCTCGAGCGCGGTAGGGAGCGCCTTCAGGAGTCATGGCGGGGACTGGGAGAGCTCTCGGACGTTGCCCTGGACCCCGAACGCTTGAGGGCGCGCCTCCCGGTGGTTCAGAACGTCGTGTACCTCGTGTTCAACGAGGGCTACAGCTCGCGCCAAGAAGACGAGCCAATTCGCCACGAACTCTGCGAGGAGGCGCTGCGACTCGCGCGGCTTGTCGTGGAGCATCCACACACCCAGGCGCCGTCCTCCTGGGCGCTGCTGGCGCTGCTCGAGCTGCACAGCGCCCGGCTCGCCGCCCGCGTCGACGGCCAGGGGCAGCTCTTGCTGCTCGACGAACAAGACCGTTCCCTGTGGGACCGCGCAGGCATCTCGCGGGGCATGAGCTGCCTGTGGCGCTCGGGGCACGGCGAAGAATTCTCCCGCTACCACGCTGAGGCCGCGATCCTTGCCGAGCACTGCATGGCCCCGAGCTTCGAAGCCACACGCTGGGGTGAGATCGTCTCGCTCTACGAAATCCTCGAGCAGCAGCAGCCCTCGCCCTTTCACACCCTCAACCGCGCCATCGCGCTGGCCGAGTGGCAGGGGCCACAAGCCGGCCTGGATCTGCTCCGCCTGGCGAGCCCGCCAGCGTGGCTTGCTGGCTACTACCTGTGGATCGGCACCCAAGGTGAGCTTTGTCGACGCCTTGGGCGCTTCGATGAGGCCGCGCCGCTCCTCGCGAAAGCCCAGGAGCTTGCCCCGACGCTAGCCGAGCGGCGGATCTTCGCCAGGAAGGCGCTGCGCTGCGCGGAGCACGACGGGGCGCGCTGAGCCGAGGGCCCGCGGTCGCATCGCCCCCCAAGCGACGGTTGCGGGTTCATATCGCGGGTATTAGGGCGCACAATCTTGGCGACTTTCGATTGCCCCGGCCGCCTTTCTCCGAAAGCTGCATTGGACACCGAGCAGGTTCTGGAGGCGCGCGCGACGCGCGGCTCCAGGCCCCGATTTTTGGCTGCTCTCGCCAAGGTTCCCGACGTTGCCCCGGTCCCGGGCGACGAGCTTCCCACTGAGCGACCCAAACCTCGGAAGACGCCCGCAAAGAGGACAGCACGCAAG
>JANNWK010000893.1:0-1662 GCA_031408355.1 Myxococcales bacterium | reverse complement strand
CCGAGCAGGTTCCGGGCGTCGCTTATGCGCTGGGGCGGCGCGTTGCGGGCTTTGGCAGTCGCGGAAGGCGGCCAAGATGCGCTATTCACGATTTTCCGGTACCTTTCGCTAGTCGTCGAAGACCTACCACCGCAAGTCCTTCACGCCGCCCTCCAGACGGCGGCCCCCCAAACGGAGCAAGTACTGATGACCCTCGCAGAACAATGGAAAGCCGAAGGCGAAGCCAAGGGCGAAGCCAAGGGCAAAGCTGAAGGCGAAGCCAAGGGCAAAGCTGAAGGCGAAGCCAAGGGCAAAGCTGAAGGGGTACGGCGCGTGCTGCTCCGCCAGCTTGAGTTGAAGTTTGGCGAGGTGCCACGCGCGGAGCGCGAGCGTGTTGAGCAGGCGGATGAAGATCAGCTTCTGCTTTGGAGTGAGCGCATTCTCACGGCCGAGTCGCTGTCCGCGCTGCTGAGTCGTTGAACGGAGCTTTCCCTCGGTGGGGTCCCGCGTATCGGCCAACACGACCGCGAGGTTCCGCCGTCCGCCGAGCCACCGCTGCGCCGTGCCCTTCGGGGCCGACGCAAGTGGCCGGCGGCGAGATTTTCAGAAAGTCAGGCGCTGAAGCTCGCGTTGAACCAGGCTGCGCGTGTGGCCGTGCCGGGCATGAGCCAGCCAGGCGCGCAGCCGCGCCGTGACGTCGTCTAGCTCGAGCGCGCCCGCGTCGAAGAGCGCGCTGACGAGGGCCATGCGGGCGCGGAAGCGTCGTACGTTCTCGCTGCGTAGGCGGACCTGCACCGCGTTCTCCACGCGCGTGAGCACGAAGCCAAGGAACGCGACCGGCTCGGTGGTGCGGTGCAGGCGGCACTTTTGCGGGTGGAGGCGCAGCCTGAGCGCATTGCAGCGCTCTTCGATGCGGGCCCAGGCGTCGACCAGCCGCTCACGGTCGTGGGAATAGACCAGGAGGTCGTCGCAATAGCGCACGAACGTGCCGAGTCCGAGCCCCGAGGCGAGCAGATGATCCACCGGAGTCAGCATGGCGTTGGCCCAAACCTGGGACGTCAGATTGCCGATGGGCAGCCCGCGCGGGTGGGCGAGCGCGCTTTGCAGGTCGTCGCCGGGGAAGCGGTAGTGAGTGGGCTCGCACGGGCCTCCCTGACGGACAATGCGCTCTGCAAGCCAATGCAGGCTGCGCGGCGTGCGCGGAAGAATGAGTCGAAGCAGCTGCTCGTGGTCGATGCTCGGAAAGAACTTGGCAATATCGATGCGCAAGAGCCAGGGTAGTGCGCGGTGCAAATCGCAGGCGCGGCGGAGCGCGCGGTGCGTGCCATCCCAGCGCGGCAAGCGTAAGACTGCGGCGCAAACCAGGCCTCGAGCGCCGGCATCGAAGCGGACACCAGGAGATGTTGCACGACGCGGTCTCGGAACGGCAGCGCGGCCTGCCGCCCGGTGTCGCAAGCGCCCCCACGGCGGCGCAGCCGACGTTTGGGGGCGCCCGTCGCCCGCAGGCGGAGCCGAGGACGCGGGCCGCACGCTTCGCGTAAGCGAGGGGGCAGCACGGCAAACGCACGGCTAGGCTCGGTCGATGCGGAGCTGCCGGAAACCGAGGCGGATGAGCTTGGTGCGCGGGCGACGCTCGATGATCGTGGTGGCCTCCGGGACGCCGTGCTGCGAGAAGTGCTTGCG
>JANNWK010000892.1:0-3784 GCA_031408355.1 Myxococcales bacterium | reverse complement strand
GAGTTACTCAGTGTTCTTCAGCACGAAGCCGAGCTGACCGCGGACCCCCTTGAGGCGGTGAGCTTTCAGTACCGCATCGCAGAGCTGTACGAGAAGCACCTGGGAGACATCGACCGATCCGTCGAACTCTATCGCGAAATTCTGAATATTCAGCCCGATCATGCTGCGACGCTTCAAGCGCTCGAAGGCATCAAGAACGGAGAGAAGGCGCCGCTGGCGGCGGCTTCGGTGCTGGAGCCCGTCTATGACGCGCTAGGCGACTACCCGAGGCTCATCAGTGTACTTGAGGTCACGGTTCGGTTCGCTGAGGACCCCTACCAGAAGGTCGAGTTGCTGCATCGCGTTGCTCGACTTTACGAGGAGAACCTGGGGGACCACGCGCGAGCCTTCGCGACGTTTGCGCGCGCGGTCTCAGCCGACAGTCAGAATGAGGAATCGCTTGGGGCGCTAGAGCGCTTGGCGATGATGATTGAGCGTTGGCCAGCGGTGGCCGAACTCTATGACGTCGAACTCGACAAGCTACAGGGAGAGCCCGAGCGTTTCGTCGAGCTAGGCCTGCGAGCTGCTCAGGTTTACGAAGTACAGCTTGAGAGCCTCGACAAGGCGGTAGAGCGTTACCGACGAGTCCTCGCTCAGGACGCGGAGAATCAGTCCGCGGTGCGCGCGCTGGATCGCCTCTTCAGTCAGATGGAACGTTGGCAGGATTTGGCGGAGATTTTGGCGCGCGAGTCAGAGATCGGTCAAAGCCCGGATGAGATCCTTGGGTTCAAGTTTCGGTTGGGCCAGATTTACCAATCGAGGCTTGGCGATCTCGACAAGGCAATTGGTGCGTATCGCGAAGTCATCAGCGCAGCGCCGGAGCACGAGGACACGCTGCGTGCCCTTGAGGCGCTGTTCGAGTCGGGCACCAAGCAGCTGGAGATCGGTGAAATTCTCGAGCCGCTCTACCAGTCGACGAGCGAATGGGAGAAGCTGATCCGGGTTCGCGAGGCGGAGCTTGCCCACACTACGGGTCTGGCTGAGCGGACCGCGATGTATCACCGCATCGCGGAAGACGCCGAGGAGCGACTGCTGGATCCAGTCCTTGCCTTCAACGTGCACGTCAGGGCCATCAAGGAGGCGCCGCTCGATGAGCGGACCAGCGAGGAAATTGAACGACTTGCTAGTATGCTCGACGGCGGCTGGGAGCCGCTTGCCAACGCCTACGCTGACGTCCTGTCAATTGAAGGCGTGGACGCCCCAACCCAGGCGGCCATTGGCAAGCGCCTCGCTCGTGTCTTCGAGGAGGAGCTCGCCGACGTAGCCAAGGCGGAGGAAACCTATCGCTACGTATTGACGGTGGAGCCTCGGGAGACGGATGCCCTTGCGAACCTCGATCGAATCTATTCTTCGCTCGAGCAGTGGCCGGAGCTAGCCGGGGTCCTGGAGCAGCGCGCTGTCGCGGCAACAGACACCTTGGACAAGGTCGATCTGTATACGCGACTCGGCCAGGTATACGAGGAACGTCTCGGTCAGCTCACCGATGCGATCCGCGCGCACCGCGTGATCTTCGATCAGTTGGCACCGACGAATGAGGACGCTGTCGCGGCCCTCGGTCGGATCTACGAGCAGAATCAGGCCTGGAACGAGTTGCAGGCCGTGTACCAGCGTGAGCTTGAGAACGCCGTCGGCGACGTTCAGGAAGCTGAGATCCGCGCAAAAATGGCGCACCTGGCTGCGGGGCGCCTCGGCAATGTCGAGGGTGCCATCGAGGGCTGGAAGCGCGTGCTTGACCTGCGTGGCGAGGACCCAGAGGCACTTGGCGCTTTGGCGGGTCTCTATGACCAGCAGGGCAAATGGGCGGAGCTGGCGGACGTATTGGAGCGCCATTTCGACATCGCCGAGGGTGATGAGGATCGCGTTCTCATCCTGACGCGGCGAGCAAAGCTCTTCGCGGAGCGGTTGAATCGAGACGACGAGGCCCTCGAGACTTGGCGAAGGGTCCTGGACATCGACTTCTCGAACGTCGCTGGATTGCGAGCGATTGCGCACGTTTGGCGCACCCGTGAAGATCCGCAGGAGCTGGTCGTCGCACTGCATGCGACGATTGATCGGGCAGCGGCCCTGCTCGAGCCCGAGGAGCTGAAGGGCGTTTATCGGGAGCTCGGTAAGACCTACGGCTCGGCGTTGTCGCAACCCTATGACGCGGCGGATGCCTGGCGCAAGTTGCTGGATGTCGACCCCTCGGACTTCGAGGCGATGGCAGAGCTTGAGGCCATCTATCGGACCGAGGAGCGCTGGACGGACGTCGTCGGCGTGAAGATGCAGCGTGCCGAGGCGCTGGCCGAGCCCGCCGAGAAGATCCGTGAGCTGCTTGAGGTCACGGAGATCTGGAAGAAGGCGATCAACGAGTACGACTCCGCGACCTCTGCTTTCGAGAAGATCCTCACCATTGATGCGGCACACCAAGAGGCTTTCGAGTGCCTGGAGCGCCTACACACCGCTGCCGGTCGCTGGGAGATGTTGGTCGAACTCTATCTGAATCGGCTCGAAACCCGCGAAACGGCCAGCGAGCGCAACGACCTTCTGCGCAGAATTGCTCGCGTCTTCGAGGAGCGCCTGGACGACAAGAATCAGGCCTTTGAGGCATTGGTCAACGCCTTCAGTGAGGACTACGCGGACGACGAAACGGCTCGCTATCTGGAGCGCATGGCCCAGGCGACCAACCGTTGGGGCGAGCTGATCAACACGGCGAACGCCTGGCTGCCCGAGCAGACCGACGACAAGACCAAGATTCAGCTCTGCCTTCGGCTTGGCAAGTGGTACGGCGAAGACCTCGGTCACCCGGAGTACGCCCAGCCCTATTACCAGCAGATCATGGCGCTTGACCCGAACAACGTTCAGGTGCTGCGTCAGATGGCGGCGATTCATCGCATGAGCGCCCAATGGCAGAAGGTCGGCGAGACGCTGCAGCGCGCCTTGGACGTGGCCGTGGCCAACGAGGACCGGAAGGCGATCCTCTTCGATCTCGGCGAGCTTCTGCACAAGCACATGGGCCAGGCGGACCAGGGCATCGCCTATTACCGGCGCGCGCTGGAAGTCGACCCGCAGTACCTGCCGCCACTGGGCGCACTCGAGCAGGTGTACGACGAGAGCAAGAATTTCGCTGAGCTCGTCAAGGTTCTGGCCAGCAAGGTGGCGGGGCTTGCTGATGTGGAGCTGATCGCGGCTACCAAGCTGCGCATGGCCAACCTCTATGAGACGGCGCTCGGCGACTTTGATCGCTCGGGCAAGGTCTACCGCGAGGTCCTGGAACTCGACGGCAGCAACATCGTGGCCCTGCGCGGCCTGGAGCGCATCTATCAGGCGATTCAGGACTGGCCCGACTTGGTGGGCATCTTGGAACGTCAGCTCGACGTCGTGGAGACCGAGCGCGAACGCGTTGAGGTGTTACTCAAGGTTGCCCAGCACCAGGAGGAGCATTTCCTCAAGTTCGATATTGCGGCGCAGCGTTACGAGCAAGCTCTCGAGATCTTTCCGGCAGAGGAGCGTGCCTATGTCGGCCTGGAGCGCTGCTATCGGCGTCTCAAGCAGTGGTTGGATCTGGTGAGCGCGTACGAGCGGCATATCAGTGAGGCCGCTGGCAGCGCCGGCAAGGTCGAACTCTACGCCTGTATCGCGCAGGTGTACGGCGAGGAGGTCAGCGACGTCGATCGGGCTATCGACGCCTATCGAAACATCGTGGATCTCGATGACACGAATGTGCCGGCCCTTGAGGCCCTCAGCAAGTTGTACGAGAAGCAGG